>JAALLB010000176.1 GCA_011087745.1 Hyphomicrobiales bacterium
AAGCCTGAAACGTCAACCCCAAATAATCAGATTTTCAAGGACTCGGAGTATAGACATGTTTTCTCCCTGCCCAATTCTTGTCAGAATCAGCTATCATGTGGTTATGGGGCAAGAAAGGTTGTAAAAAATGGATATCATTAATTACCTGATTACGGATATTTCTGAGTTGCCGTGGATTGTCAAGGGTCCAGGTCTGGCTCTCATGGCGTTGTTGCTTCTGCGATCTTTTACCCACGTTTTTACTCTTCGTTGGATTAAGGCTGCAACGAATGTTGTTTATGCCATTGTTATTGCTCTTGGAATGGCTAGGTTCGGCCAGCAAATCGCTGATTTTATCGAAGCAAAGCAGCCAGAGCCAGTTGAGCAAACCCAACAAAACTAGACCAACATACCCATTGGGTTTTCAATGTATTTTTTGAATGCCACACCCAATTGAGCACCCAGTGCCCCATCTATGATTCGGTGATCAAATGCAAAGGTTGACGTCATTACGGTTGCTACTGCAAGGGCTCCATCTTTAACAATCGCTCGTTTTTCACCGGTGCCAATCGAGATAATTGATGCTTGGGGCGGATTAATGATCGATGTGAAGTTTGCAACGCCAAACATTCCCAAATTGGAAACTGCTGTTGACCCGCCTTGGAATTCATTGGGTGCAAGTTTCATTTCGCGGGCCCGCTTTGCAAGGTCTTTCATTTCAATTGAAATGGCTGAAAGTGTTTTTAATTCCGCTTCCCTGACAATAGGCGTGATCAAACCATCAGCAATTGCCACTGCAACACCAACATCTGAATGTTTGTGCAGAATACGAGCTTCTGTGGTCCATGACGCATTGGCCATGGGTACATCACGCAACGCCAAAGCCATTGCCTTGATGATGAAGTCATTGACCGAGATTTTAAAGGCTGGTTTTTCATCTTCGCCAATTGGTGCAGAAGAATTTATTTCCTTACGCAATTTCAACAATGCATCAAGTTCACATTCCATCGTCAGGTTATACGAAGGAATGGTTTGGTTGGACTCAGTTAATCGTGAAGCAATCGCGCTGCGCATGCCGTCGTGTGGCAATGGTTCATACTTACCTTCTTCATAGAAGGCGAGCACTTTGTCGTCTGACATGCCTGCCGCCATTGGTGTACTCGTTGATTGTATAGGTGCGTCCGCAGTTTGTGGTTTCGCGGTGCCGGTTTTTCCTTCTACATCAGATTTTACAATCCGCCCATGAGAACCAGATCCGGTGATTGATGATAAATCAACACCATTTTGTTCTGCAATTCGGCGTGCAAGCGGTGAAGCGAAGACTCTTTTTCCATCATTGGCTGGTGCGGCAGATGGTGCTGCCTTTGGAGTTTCAACAGCAACTGGTGTTGCAACTTCAGCGGGTTTTGGCTCTTCTGCTTTTGGTGCCTCAGCGGGCGCTGATAGCGCTGTATCAACAGCACTGGCATCTTCGCCTTCCTCTACCAAGACAGCGATGACTGCGTTTACTTTTACGCCTTGCGTACCTTCTGCGACTGCAATCTTGGCAATAGTGCCTTCATCAATTGCTTCAACTTCCATCGTCGCTTTATCGGTTTCAATTTCCGCAATAATGTCACCTGAGGCAACGCTATCACCTTCCTTGACATGCCATTTGGCAAGATTGCCTTCTTCCATTGTCGGCGATAAGGCTGGCATTGTGATTTCAATTGGCATTGTCTGCTTCTCCAGTAGCAAACACACCGTCATTCATCAGCATGTTTGTCGTGATATGTATTTTACCATCATCAGCTGGCACCCATTCGGCCAGTTTGGTTAAACGTTTTTGTTCTTCTGCAACTTTCAGTACTGCTTCATCGGCAGTGAGTTCTCGATTAAACAGCGCTTCCAATGCTTCGTGGCTCACTTCGACAACAACCTTGCGACCATTAATCAGAACAGAACGTCCCAATTTATCGTACCGCAATGATTTTAGATCGAGCCGCTGCATTATTTGTATGTCACCGCTTTTACTGCTTGCACAACTTCATCAACATTTGGCAGTGCCAGTTTTTCAAGGTTTTCTGCATAAGGCATTGGCACATCTTTTCCGCAAATTGTGATCACAGGAGCATCAAGATAATCGAACGCCTGTTGCATAACTTGCGAAGCAATATGATCACCAGTTGAGTTTTGAGGGAAACCTTCTTCAACAGTTACAAGACGATTTGTCTTTTTGACTGAGTTTAGAACCGTTTCTATATCAAGTGGACGGATTGTGCGTAGATCAATGATTTCAACACTGATACCTTCTGCTTCAAGCTTTTCGGCTGCTTCAATTGCGTATTTCATACCGATACTGAATGAAACGATTGTTGCATCTGTTCCTTCTTTGTGAATTCGGGCTTTACCAATTGGCAGAACGTGATCTTCAACATCAGGCACTTCGAATGATTGGCCATAAAGAATTTCATTTTCAAGGAAGACAACCGGATTAGGGTTACGAATAGCAGCCTTTAGCAGGCCTTTTGCATCCGAAGCGGAATAAGGTGCTATGACTTTTAATCCTGGCACATGGCTATACCATGCAGCATAACATTGCGAATGCTGGGCACCCACGCGTGCTGCAGCGCCATTTGGTCCGCGAAATACAATTGGTGCTCCCATTTGTCCGCCGGACATATAAAGTGTCTTGGCAGCTGAGTTGATGATGTGATCAATTGCCTGCATGGCAAAGTTGAAGGTCATGAATTCTACAATGGGCTTAAGACCAGACATTGCAGCGCCAACGCCAATACCGGCAAAACCATGTTCAGTAATTGGTGTATCAACTACGCGTCTATCACCAAATTCCTGAAGTAGGTTTTGTGTTATTTTATAAGCGCCCTGATATTCAGCAACCTCTTCACCCATGATGAAGACATTTTCGTCCTTGCGCATTTCTTCTGCCATTGCAGAGTTTAAGGCGCCTCGAACTGTCATGGACACCATTTTGGTACCTTCAGGGACATCTGGATCACTTACCACTTCCAAAACAGGTGCCGATGCTACTGCCTGGGCAGGTTCGGTGGCAACTGGCTCGCTTACTGCAGGTGCTTGTTCTTTTGGTGCAGCTGAAACTTCAACATTTGAAGCGTCTTCGCCTTCTTCAACGAGTACTGCGATGACTTCATTGACTTTGACACCTTGCGCGCCTTCGGCGACTGCAATTTTTGCAACAACGCCTTCATCAATTGCTTCGACTTCCATTGTGGCTTTGTCGGTTTCTATTTCAGCAATGATATCACCAGAAGAGACACTGTCGCCCTCTTTGACGAGCCATTTTGCTAGATTGCCTTCTTCCATGGTCGGAGAAAGCGCTGGCATTAAAATTTCTATAGCCATTGATTATGCTCCTACCAAAATATCTGTATAAAGTTCACTTGGATCAGGTAGAAGATCAGCCTGGGCAAATTCTGCTGACTTGCCGACGATCTCCCGGATCTCCTTATCCATGACCTTCAACTCGTCTTCTTTTGCAAGTTTTTTACTCATTATGCGCTGTTTAACCTGCTCAATCGGATCTTGTTCAGCGCGCATTTTCTGCACTTCGTCTTTTGTACGGTATTTTGCTGGGTCAGACATTGAGTGACCACGATAACGATAGGTTTCCATTTCAAGAATAAATGGCCCCTTACCGTCTCTTGCCCATTTAACGGCGTGGTCACCAGCAGCCTTAACAGCCCGAACATCCATGCCATCGACATGCATACCCGGAATTTTGAACGAGGCACCACGTTGAGAAAAATTGGTAAGAGCGGAAGATCGGTTAACCGCTGTACCCATGGCGTAGCGGTTGTTCTCAATGATGTAGATTACAGGCAAATCCCAAAGAGATGCCATATTGAAACTCTCGTAGACTTGCCCCTGGTTAGATGCACCATCGCCAAAATAAGCAAGACTGACCAAATCATTACCGCGATATTTGTTAGCAAACGCAAGACCTGTTCCCAACGACACCTGGCCACCCACAATGCCGTGTCCGCCATAGAAGTTTTTCTCCTTGGAGAACATGTGCATGGAACCGCCCTTGCCTTTTGAGTAACCATTCCGGCGGCCGGTTAGTTCAGCCATAACGCCATCCGGGTTCATTCCGCATGCAAGCATATGACCGTGATCGCGGTAACCGGTGATAACCTGGTCACCTTCTTTAATCGCCATTTGCATACCGGTAACAACAGCTTCCTGGCCAATATAAAGGTGACAGAAGCCACCGATATGACCCATGCCGTAAAGCTGCCCGGCTTTTTCTTCAAAGCGCCGGATTAAAAGCATATCGTAATAAGCTTTTAATTCTTCATCCTTGTTGAAATCGGCGGGCTTTGGAGCCTTTTGAACGGTTGATTTTGCACTTGTAGAAGTGCTGGGCTTAGATGCCATACGAGACTCTCCAATTTTTTTGTCTATAATGACGATTGGGAGCGAAAATACAATCCGTATTTATACTTATTTTTTTGCGGTTAAGAGGTTGATTTTATTGTATACAATTATAATTAACTTGATTTCAGTTAATCACCTTGCGGGTAATTTACTCGACGACCACAGTACTAGACTCTTGATCTGAATGCGTTGGTGAGTTTAGGTTTTGAACG
>JAALLB010000003.1 GCA_011087745.1 Hyphomicrobiales bacterium
TCGTATCATATCACACCAAAACATTCGGGTTTTGGAGTAGGATGGGTATATTTGAAGCAAGCGACCGATTAGGCGGGCAGCTAAATCTTGCATCCAAAAGTGTGACACGAAAGCAGGTTTGGGGCATCGCGGATTGGTTGATCAATGAAGTTGTTCATTTGGGAGTTGATGTTCGTCTCAACAGCTATGTAGAAGCAGAAGATGTTTTTGCTGAAAAGCCAGATGCCGTCATTGTTGCAACGGGCGGATGGCCCGAAATGCCGGATATGAAGGGTAAAGATCTACTGACAACCAGTTGGGAAGTTTTGGGAGGAGAAGCTCGATTGACTGGGGAAGTGCTGGTGTTTGACGAAGTCGTTGATCACCCGGCTGCAGTTTGTGCAGAGCAGCTGGCAACATCTGGATGTTCGGTTACACTTGTTACTCCAGATCGTGCTGTAGCGCATGATCTTGGACCAACTAACTCTTCTGTCGTTTTGAAAGCCTTGGCCGAGCAAAAACTGAAATTGGAATGTTTCCACGAACTCATAAGTGTTGAGCCAAAAGGTAATCGTAAGGTAGCGACCCTCAGACATGTGCTTACAGATGAGCGCACGGAATCAGTTGTTGATCATGTGGTGATTGAAAATGGCACTAGGCCGATGGATGATATTTATCTGGCACTCAAGGAGTATTCAAGAAACCAGGGTCAATTGGATCATGAAGCCATGATTGCGGGCCAGAACCCATTTGTTGAAAAAAATAAATCAGGCCAGTTCAACCTGGCTCGAGTAGGTGATGCAATATCAAGCCGCAATATCCATGCCGCAATCTATGATGCACTCAGGGCATGCAAGGATATCTAAGTTTCAGAGTAAAACTTACAGCAATCCACGAAGCTTGAATCCAACTTGCATATATTTTGAAGGATTACGAGCAGTTTTGCCTTGGCGCACTTCATAGTGAAGGTGAGGGCCAGTGCTTCGGCCAGTTGAACCGACTTTACCAATTACCTTGCCGACGCTGACCCGTTGACCATTTTTTACAGTGATACGACTAAGGTGTGCATACCTTGAAATCATACCGTCTTTATGACGGATTTCGACGACTTTGCCATAACCGCCGTTGCGGCCAGCCTTGATAACAACACCATCACCCGTTGCTCTTACTGCTGTGCCACGTGGCGCTTTAAAATCCATGCCGCTATGCATGGCAGAACGGCCGTTAAATGGGTCTTTTCTGTAACCAAAACGGCTTGATATTTTCGCACCGGGGATTGGGGTTGCAAATGGCATCTTGCGAGCAATTCCGGATAGGCTGTCGTAATGGTTGAGGGTTGATTCCAATGCTTCAAGGTGGGCTTCAAACGGAACAGAATGATCAAGCGGTACAAATGGGCCACCGACACCATTCTTTGGCATTTGTGGCGCTTTTACACCTGAGGATTTCAAGATTGATGTGATTTTTGCAGCCTTGCTAGCCGCTGCAATGCGAAGTTGATCAACTTCATCGCGCTGGTTTGTGTCAATCATACCAATTTGTTCTGCGACTTCACCAAAAAGCTGGCGTGTAAAGTTATTTGAAAGTTGAGGGGTGTTGGTGATTACACTGTCATTTGCAGAAGGAGCAGCATAGGCCAGCAGGTTAGGTGTTTTTGTTACCGTCTCGACAGGTGTTTCACTGTTGCCACGCAATTGGAAGTTAGATGCAATGCTTATGCCTGCTTTGGAAGTGTCGATACTTCCCGTTGTGATGCTATCAGTGTTTGTCTTGGCTGGATTTACGGTTGGAATTGGAATAGCGCCAGAACCTGATGTTACATTCAGACCATGACTTTTGGCTTTTTCCAATAAATTGGTCATGCGGCCGCTGCGTTTTCCGATGTTTTCTTGTCGTGCCATGAGTTCATGTACACGTGATTCAATGGCTTGTTGGTCAAGCAATTGACGAGATGTGACACGGTCCAATTTGGTTCGAAGAGCTGCAATACGATCTTCGTATTCGTGTTTTATGCGAGCTTGATTTGCAAATGATGCACTGATCAGGTCATCGCGAAAAACAAGGTAAGCGGTTGCGCTGAAGTACCCAACCATCAACATGATTGCCGAGCATATTGCGACTGAGAAATAAACGGGGCGAATTGTGAATTGTCTTGTTTTGCCATTTCGACTCACAATGACAGTGTGTGGTTCGTGGCGTTTGCCGAAGCTGGCAGGCTCGCGAATTTGTGCAGAACTCATAGAATCATTACTCAAATAGTATTACAAATGTGAGTTAAGAATGACTTGTTATGGTTAATAAACCGTTTGCATATGTGGTTTTAGGCAGGGTTTGTCAGTTACCCAAAGGAGATAAGCTGCGATAAAACAGGGGTGTTAACCCGGTTGCACAGCGTGCTCTATCATTGAATGGACCTTTTAGGTGCCCTCTAAAATGCTTGGCAACCAACTTGTTGAAAGTAGAAGAGGGATCTACACCGTTTTTGTTGCAAAGAAAGCGAAACCACTTTGCACCTACAGCAACGTGTCCCTTTTCATCCTCATAAATAATGTTGAATATATCCGCAGTCTTGTGATCACCAGCAGACCTCAGCTTGGCAACCATCGGAGGTGTTACATCCAAACCACGTGCTTCCAACACCAAAGGCACAACTGCCAGCCGAGCGCTGAGATCATGCCCGGTTTCACTTGCAGCTTCCCACAAACCATCATGCGCAGGTAAATCACCATAGCTTGCACCAAGGCCTGACAGCCGTTCTCGTAATAATGTAAAGTGTTTTGCTTCTTCCTTGGCAACCATGACCCATCCATCAAAAAAGGATCGAGGCATTTTTTCATGTGCAAACCGCACAATGATATCCAGCGCAAGATCAATCGCATTTAATTCAATGTGTGCAATCGCATGTACAAGTGCCAGTCTGCCTTTCGCGGAGGTCAGAGGACGTTTGCGAACTTCAGAAGGTGGTATTAATTCTGGCTTTTCCGGGCGTCCGGGCCTTTCAGGCGCTTTTAACCGTTTGGAACCTTGCAATGACAGTTTTCGATTTTCCCATGCCGTTGCCATTTCATTTGTAAACCGTACTTTTTCATCCAGGTCACAAGCAATAAGGGCGCCATATGCGCCCTCCGCTAGACTGTTTGGTTTGTTTATATGAGCCAAACTTAGCCAAAAAACTCTTGTGCAGTTGCCAAAACCTCATCAACATGCCCTGGCACTTTCACTTTAACCCATGCCTTCGCAACCTTGCCTTCAGCATCAATAATAAGTGTGGTTCGATTTACCCCCATGTATTTCCTGCCGTACATGCTTTTTTCAATCCAAACACCGTAAGCATCCAAGGTTGTTTTTTTTTCATCAGAAATCAATGTGGTGGTGAGTTCGTGTTTTGCGATGAACTTGTCGTGTTTCTTTACCGGGTCTGGTGACATTCCGGCAACATTACAGCCCAATTTCTTAAACGCATCAAGGTGCTCGGAAAATCCAATGGCTTCGGTGGTGCAACCAGATGTATCATCTTTGGGGTAGAAAAATAAGATGACAGGAGACCCAATCATTTCAGAAAGTGTAAAGCTCCCGCCGCCATCCGTTGGCAGAGTGAAATCTGGGGCAATATCGCCCTCACTAACTTTTGACATTTGCCTTCCTTTCGTCATTAACCCGGCGCATAGAATCTGTTAGTTTATATAAAGTCGTTATCGCTATCGGCAAGTTAAACAATGAAATAGTCAGTGATTTTTTCGCTTCAGGCTGTGGGACAAGAAACTGAAAGACCAAGATCATTTACCTTTGAAGAAGAATCTCCACCCATCCAGTGGTGGTAAGCAGCTTCCTTTATGCAGAAAAAGGCGTATTGTTTCCCGTTCGGTGAAATTTGTAACAGCAAGTCTAATTTCAATTCTCTTGGTGGCGTGCGTGCTGGCTGCAGGTGCTTTTTTATTGTTGCAAGGGGACACAGCCAAAGGTTCGGCTGTCTTGGCCCGAATTGAGGCTGGTCTAAAAGATGTGGTGGGTGAAGGATTTGATGTTGAATTACAAAACGCAAATCTCTCCTTCAGTGCAGATGCCCGTGTTGTTTTTAAAAGCAACAATGTACAAATTACCCGAAAGAGTGACGGCCAAACTCTTTCACTCATCGGTGAAATCAAAACCAAGCTTAACTTGTTGGAAGCCATTAGCGGAAAATCGGCGATAGAGTTGGTGCGGATTGAAGATGCTGAATTGGACGCCAATATATTGGGCTCCGGTCGCGGTTTGTTTTTACCAACTCATCTTGATAAGCCAATTAATGCGATTGGCGAAACCCTATCAAAATTTCAAACTTTTTTGGATGAAGATCAATTTCAAAAATTGGAAATTGTTGATTCTGTGATCAAAGGATCCGTGCTCGGTAGAAAACAAAAAGATCCGATAGCTGTAAAATACCTCTCATTGAATCCGGATGGCAAAGGCCGTTTCAAGCTTGACTCTCGGCTGCGAACTGAGTTTTCAAATATCAATATTGTATCCTCTTATGCGCTTTCAGAAGATGCCGGAAGCGCTTACAAATTCCTGGCAACGGGAATTCATATGCGCGAATGGTTGTCTGATCCAGAGCTCCAAACAGGTGTAATTGGATCTGATGCGATTATAGCTTTGTCAGGAAAGTTGCCATTTAACAAAGACAACATAGCAGTAAATCCTACTCTCAATCTGAAGACTGGAGAAAGCACTCTTAGACTTGGCAAGAAGGCAATAACGAGCGTTAGTGGCCTTGACCTGAATTTCAGATTGATAATGGAGAAAAATCAGATTGAACTTGATCCATCCAAAATCAAGATGGGCCGTTTAACTGCTAATTGGGTTGGAGGCATAAAACCCTACAATGCAAAAAAAGGGTATGGCGGTTCTCTGCGTTATGACTTGATAATGACACAAGGTACCTTCGAGCCCACTCTTGCTGGCGAAGAAATTATTCCAGCAGCATTCCAAATACATTGTTTATACAATGTTGATGATAAAGACCTTCTGATTGATAAAATTCTTCTCACAACAAAACATGGATTTGCCGAGGGCAAGGGGCGAATGTTGTTCGACGGCGAAACTCCCACTTTGAAAGCATCTGCAAAAACTGACGGAATTTCTGTCACAGCAGTCAAGCAATTCTGGCCGTATTTCATGGCGATGGGAGCGCGTGATTGGGTTCATGGTCATTTTATTGATGGGTGGATTGAAAAAGGTACTCTTGCTGCAGACATTCCAGCTGGCGTAATTTTTCGTGTGAAGCAGGGGGCAAAAATCAAACCGGATGAGTTTAATTTGAACCTTCAACTGAAGGATGTTGTTTTCCGTCCTTTTGGTGAAATGCCAGCAATAAGAGAAGGTAGAGGAAGCCTTGAAATATCAGGAATGAAAATTTCTTCAACTTTGAAATCAGGAGCCGCTTTAGCTCAAGGTAAAAAGCCAATAAGAATTAATTCAGGCTCATTTTCCATGCAGGATTATGCAACCAAAAATAGGTATGGCGAGACAATGCTGTCGCTTGAAGGCGATGCTGTTTCGATTGCTGCGATTGCTGACAGGAAACCCCTGCGCGTAATGGAGCGGATGAAAGTCACGCCTGATCAATTTTCCGGAAAGGGGTTTGCTGATATTGTTGCCCGTTTTCCGATAGGAAAAGGCACTGACTACAATCAGGTGGACTGGCACGTTCTATTAGACCTTCAAAATGCGGCTAGTAACAAAGCACTTGCCGGTCGCAAATTCAAAAATGCGAATTTGGTAATTGATGCAACACCAATTTCTGCAAAGGTTGTTGGCTTTGCTCAAATCGACGGGGTGAAAGCCAAACTAAATTTGGTTGAACCTATCGGTAAGTCTGGTAAAGCGAAGCGCAAACGGGAGGTTGTTGCTTCAGTGGGGGAAGAGGCCAGAAAAGCTCTAGGAATTGATTTAAATCCAGTTGTCAAAGGGCCAATTAAAGTTACCGTTTTTCAAGGTGCTGGATCTGAGAAATTTAAAATTGATTTCACAGAGTCTGAGATTTCCATGCCATGGGTCGGGTGGAGTAAAGGCAAAGGAATTGCAGCCCAAGCTGAATTTGCTTTAAAAACCGACGGTAAAGTTTTTCGACTGAATGATTTTAAATTTAAAGGAACGGGTTTTTTAGGTGCCGGCAATCTTGTAATGAGCAAAAATGGCTTGATATCGGCTGATATCAAACAGCTCAAGTTGAATGAAAGTGACAGTATATCGGTTCAAGTTAATAGAAAAGATAATGCCTTTAATATCCAGGCTAGCGGCAATTCTTATGATGCGCGTGGGGTAATGAATACGCTGCTCTATAAAGGTTCGTTTAAGCAAGCTCAAGGCGGTCGTTCAGTAAATCTGGTAGCCAAATTCAAAGAAGTTATCGGCTTTGAAAAAAGAAAGATATTCAACGTCGACCTAGTTTACCAAAGCGGCAATGGCAATCTTACCAAACTGGATTTAAAGGGAGTTGGATCCGATGGTGGCAGCTACGGAGTGCAGGCTCAAAGAAATGCCAATCAGACCCTTTTTACCATAGCTTCCAGTGATGCTGGCAACGCACTTGCGTTCACCAATATTTATACAAGAATGCAAGGTGGGAAAATTAATGCACAATTGGTTAGAAATGATGCGGGTCCATTTTTAGGGCCAGTTAACCTTACAGATTTTACAGTTGTGAATGAACCTCGCCTGGCACAAATGGTTTCAAACGTTCGTCGTCAGGTTTCAGAAGAGCGGGGACAATTATCCAAGCCAATAGAAATTGATAGCGATCAACGCATTCAGTTTCAATTGGCACAAGCCAAAATCGAAAAGGGTGAGGGGTATCTCAATCTCAATGATGCGATCATCAGAAACGCAGCTATTGGATTGAGTATGGATGGTGAGCTTTATAATGCCAAAGACACGATGAATATCAAAGGCATTTTCATGCCGGCAAATGCCGTAAATCTAGTAGTTTCATCTATCCCTATTATTGGAAAACTGTTTGCCAATGGCAAGGATAGGGCATTGATAGGCATTACCTACCAACTTAAGGGTGCCCGCTCCAATCCGGAATTATATGTGAACCCCTTGTCCATTGTGACGCCAGGGTTTTTCAACAAGGTATTTGAATTCCAATAGGCCTATTCAGGTTTTATCAGGAAATGCTTCTTTTTTCCCATGGATAGTTTCACTGCACCTGCATCATTTAGGTTGTTTGCTGAGACATTCATGCGCTCATCTGAAACTTGCTCATCATTGATGCGAATAGCACCACCCTTAACATGTCGGCGCGCTTCACCATTCGAAGAAGCAAGACCTGCTTCAACGATTAGAGATAAAAGTCCAATGCCATTATCAAGGTCAGATTGAGCAACCGCAACGGTTGGAAGAGTATCTGTTGCCTGACCTTCTTCAAAGGTTTTGCGTGCAGTTTCTGCTGCTTTTTTCGCCGCTTCGAGTCCATGAACCATCGCTGTTGCTTGCGTTGCAAAAACCTTCTTTGCTTCGTTCAGTTCAGCGCCTTCCAGGGCCTCGTAGCGAGCAATCTCTTCAAGTGGTAGTGTCGTGAACAATTTCATGAACCGGCCTACATCAGCATCTTCTGAATTACGCCAGTATTGCCAGTAATCATAAACAGGAAGGCCACTTTCTGAAAGCCAAACTGCTCCATCAGCCGTCTTGCCCATCTTGGCACCAGATGACGTGGTTAAAAGAGGGGTCGTCAGAGCGAAGAGACTTGGCGTGCCCATGCGGCGACCAAGATCAACACCAGAAACAATATTGCCCCATTGGTCTGAGCCACCCATTTGCAAACGACAATCATATCGCTTGGCAAGTTCCGCAAAATCATAGGCTTGCAGGCACATGTAGTTAAACTCAAGAAATGACAGATGCTGTTCACGTTCAAGGCGCAACTTTACGGAATCGCGCGCAAGCATCTGATTGACAGATAGGTGCTTGCCAACATCTCTTAAAAACTCAACGTAATTAAGCGACAAAAGCCATTCAGAATTATCGGCCATGATCGCCTTGTCATTGTTGAAATCCAAAAACTTGGAAAAAACCTGCTTTATGCCGTTCTTGTTTTCCTCAATATAGTCACTTGTCAGCATTTTGCGGCTTTCATCCTTGCCGGAAGGGTCGCCCACCATGGTGGTGCCGCCGCCCATCAGAGCAAGCGGGCGGTGACCCGTCTGCTGAAACCAGTAAAGAAGCATGACTTGTACAAGGTTTCCAACGTGCAAGCTTCGTGCTGTTGCATCAAAGCCAATATATGCTGTCGCTTTTTCCTTCGCCAATAATTCATCAAGGCCGGTTTCATCAGATAATTGATGAATAAAGCCGCGAGATTGAAGAACTTGTAAAAACTCGGATTTGAAGGCAGACATTTTATGTTTCGTTTCTTTGCTATACTGAATATAATAATCTTGTGTCTCTTAGCAGGAAGTTTTGGAATTTCAAATGGCGATTAAGACTGCAATCGGCTTAATGAGCGGTACAAGCATGGACGGGATCGATGCGGTGCTTGTCAGAACCGATGGTGAAGGCATTGTAGAACGCGGTCCAATGAGGTTTTATCCGTATTCGCCTCAGACCCAATCCATCCTAAAAAAAGCATTGGAAGACGCCAAGGATTTACAATCTCGTGATGATCGGGTTGGTTGTTTGGAAGAAGCAGAAAACCTGATTGCGGATTTGCATATAAAGGCAGTGATCTCCTTTCTAAAGGAAAATGATCTCAATGCACCACAAATTGATGTATTGGGTTTTCACGGACAGACAGTTCTTCATAGTCCAGAGCAAGCTTTGACCGTTCAATTGGGGGATGGTGAAAAACTGGCGAAATCTACCGACATAGATGTCGTTTACGATATGCGAGCTAATGATATGGTGAATGGCGGGCAAGGGGCGCCATTGGTACCAATTTATCACAAAGCTCTACGCGAAAGTCTTCCGGATCAATACAGTGAGCAATCTCCGGTTGTTTTTGTAAACATCGGCGGCATCTCCAATATCACGTATATTGGCAAAGAACTGATTGCATTTGATACCGGGCCAGGAAATGCACTGATTGATCAATGGGTGCAAAGCGAAGCGGGTATCCCTTATGATCAAGGCGGAATGATTGCTGCAGAAGGTGGTGTGAACGAAGCTTTGGTGGCCCGCTACCTCGATAATACTTATTTCGATAAACCTTTACCAAAGTCCCTCGACCGAAATGATTTTTTGCCACCAAAATCGGGTGAAATTGGAGTTGAAGAAGGTGCTCGCACTCTGGCTCATATCTCAGCAGCTGCTATCCAGAAATCTGTCGAGCATTTGCCAGAAGCACCTAAACTTTGGATTGTTTGTGGGGGTGGTCGTTATAACCCACATATCATGGCCGATCTTAAAATGCTGGCACTTAAAACAAATGCCGATGTTATCAAGTCAGAAAAGGCCGGCTTTAACGGCGATGCAATGGAAGCCGAAGGATGGGGGTATTTGGCTGTTAGAAGTCTCAAAGGGTTACCCCTCACTTATCCAAAAACCACAGGATGTGAAAAACCGGTTACGGGCGGTGTGCTTTGTAAGGCCTAATCACATCTTTGATTTCTTTACCTTTGGTTAACTATACAGGCGCTGACTTGGATCAGTTAAAGAGTTTAGCAGGCAACAAATATGAGTAAACAATCTAGCTGGCTGAAAGCTCGTTTCTGACAAAAAAATTGTAATTCCTCACTCCGTTGGAAATGCGCGAAAGCTGCAAAGGAGTGAATATGCATAAACCAATCAAGACAATTATGGCTGTGGGGCTGTTGGCATTGGCAAGTTCTGCAAATGGCATAGCAACTGTACAGGCTGCACCGGCAAAATGCGGTGATCGTGATAAAATTTCAAGGTTCTCAGGAAAGATTATAAAGAAGCGCCACTGGCAATGGGGCTTTCTCAAAAAAGCACAGAAGCATTTGAGATTTTCACCTCTGAAGAAGGGTCCTGGACAGTAATGATGACCATGGCCAATGGCACAACCTGCATTATGGCTGCAGGTCATTCTTGGCAGAACCTGCCGCAAGAATTGGCTGGCACAAAGACCTGATTTCTACAATCAGGTCTTTGAATTTTGAAATTACGAGAACAAGGCCAATTAGCGAAGCAGCATGGTCTCTTCAATGCCGCCCGGGATAATCCCTAAGCGCTTATCAAGATAGGTGCCGCATTCATCAATCAGCTCTTCTTGATGCTCGGTAAAGAAGTGGTTTGCTTCTTCCATAGTGTTTTGGGTAATCAAGATACCGCGTTGGGCTTTAAGCTTATCTACCAGGCCTTGAACATGATCCGGCGGCGAGACACGATCTTCTGCACCATGAATAATTAAGCCAGACGCCGGGCAGGGTGCCAGAAATGAGAAGTCATAAATGTTTGGCTGCGGTGCAATCGACATAAAGCCTTCGATTTCTGGACGACGCATGAGCAACTGCATGCCAATCCAGGCACCAAATGAGAAACCAGCGACCCAACAACCACGGGCATCCGGATGAAGCGTTTGAACCCAATCAAGAGCAGCTGCTGCATCTGACAATTCGCCTTGACCATGATCAAATTCGCCTTGGCTGCGACCAACGCCGCGAAAGTTAAAGCGAAGTGTTGTGAAGCCGCGTTCCTGGAACATATAAAAAAGATCATAAACAATCTTGTTGTTCATTGTGCCACCAAACTTTGGGTGAGGGTGCGGATGAAGAATAATAGCGATTGGGGCTGTTTTGTCTTTGGAAGGCTGGTATCTGCTTTCTAGTCTTCCAGTAGGACCATTAAAAATTACTTCGGGCATCGGATCTTCGGATAACTAAAATTTTGTTGTTTTACCAATCAAAATAGGTGTGTGCGGCGTATGAGCACTTGACGTTGCAAGGATGGTTTTTTATTACAGTTTAGAATTATTATAAACTGGGTTAGTCGCCAAGCCTGCTTGAACGCTCTTCATAGACAATCAGTGGTGCAAATTTCAAGTAAATTGTGCATTGTCAGGCTTAAATTGGTTATTTCCCCCTTAAACAGATGAAATCGTGTCCCGAAATGGTGCAACAAGCCAGATTTTACCTCGACTATAACGCAAGCGCACCCTTGCTGGATTGCGCTCGTGAGTCGATGATCGAGGCGATGTCGGAAGGCGGAAACGCTTCTTCGGTACATTTTGAGGGTAGGGCAGCCCGAAAAACAATCGAAAAAGTGCGTTCATCATTCGCATCTCTAATTGATTTCAAAGCGGCCAACATCATCTTCACTTCTGGTGCAACGGAAGCTGCAAATCATGTACTTTCGCCCGTTATTAGAGCTGGCGGGCATGAATTGAATGTTTCAAAGCTTTATATTTGTGCAACGGAACACCCCTGTATTCTGCAAGGCGGACGATTTACCAGGGACCAAATCGAAATTTTGCCGACAGATCAAGATGGCATCCTTGATATTCAGGTCTTGGAATCAGTACTTGAAAAACATGACACAGAAATTGGCCATCCAATGGTTGCTGTCCAATTGGCCAACAACGAAACGGGCGTGATTCAATCTGTGAACAAAATCGCCGAAGTGATTCATAAACATGATGGATTTATGGTTGTCGATGCAGTTCAGGCACTTGGAAAAATGCCTTTATCAATCGAAGAAACAGGTGCAGATTTTTTAATCTTTTCAAGCCACAAAATTGGGGGACCACAAGGTGTCGGCGCAATTGTATTGCGAGATGCATCTTTATCTCCAATGCCGTTGTTGAATGGCGGCGGACAAGAAAACTATCACCGTGGTGGCACAGAAAACACTGCTGCAATTGCAGGTTTTGGGGCCGCGTGTGAGTGGCATAAAGAAAACTTGACAAAAAATATCAAGATTCTTACCCTCCGGGACTCGATTGAAGAGCAATTAGACACTATATCCAGAGAAGCAGGTAATGATGTAGCGCTCCCCATCTTCTTCGGAAAGCGCTCGGACCGCCTTGGAAACACATCTTGTTTTTCCGTTGCAGGTGTAAAAGCGGAAACTGCCCTGATGGCTCTGGATCTGGATGGTGTTTCGGTATCATCCGGCTCTGCTTGTTCATCCGGGAAGGTGAAACGAAGCCATGTGTTGGAAGCCATGGGCGCAAGCCACGAAGAGATGGAAGGTGCGGTTCGCCTTAGTCTTGGATGGGAAGAAGATAAATCAGGCGCGGAACGCTTCCTTGCTGCCTGGAAAACAATCATCAGGCGCGTCGCCGCCTGATAATAATTTTAACGTTGGAGAAACTGGAATATGCCAGCTGTACAAGAAACTATCGATACCGTCGCATTACTTGACGTTGATAAATATAAATACGGTTTCTCAACCGATATCGAAAACGATATGGCGCCAAAAGGCTTGTCTGAAGAAGTAATCCGCTTCATCTCTGCCAAAAAGGAAGAACCGGAATGGATGCTGCAATGGCGATTGGATGCTTACGAGCGTTGGAAAACCATGGAAGAGCCAAATTGGGCCCGTGTGAACTACCCAAAAATCGATTTCAACGATATTTATTATTACGCAGCGCCAAAGAATTTCGAAGATGGCCCAAAATCTCTGGATGAAGTCGATCCTGAGCTGCTGAAAACCTATGAAAAACTTGGTATTCCACTAAAGGAACAAGAGCTTTTGGCTGGTGTACGCAGACATGACGAGCTGTCAAAACTGGACGAAGATCCTTCAGATAATGTTTATGCATCAGGCCGTGTTGCCGTTGATGCAGTATTTGATAGCGTTTCTGTTGTAACCACTTTTAAAGCAGAGCTTGCCAAATCCGGTGTGATCTTCTGTTCAATCTCTGATGCGATTAAAGAGCATCCTGAACTGGTGAAGAAATACCTGGCAACTGTCGTTCCAGTTTCGGATAATTACTATTCAGCTCTAAACTGCGCAGTGTTTACGGATGGCTCATTCGTCTACATCCCGGAAGGCGTTCGCTGTCCGATGGAGCTTTCTACTTATTTCCGTATCAACGCGGAAAATACAGGCCAATTTGAGCGCACGCTGATTATTGCAGAAAAAGGCTCATACGTTTCTTATCTCGAAGGGTGTACTGCGCCACAACGAGATGAGAACCAGCTACATGCAGCTGTGGTTGAACTCATTACCATGGAAGATGCTGAAATTAAATATTCAACCGTTCAAAACTGGTATCCGGGCGATGAAGACGGCAACGGTGGTATCTATAACTTTGTTACCAAACGCGGTGATTGTCGTGGCGATAATTCCAAGATTTCGTGGACCCAGGTTGAGACCGGTTCAGCCATAACCTGGAAATACCCTTCATGTATTTTGCGCGGCAATGGTTCTCAAGGCGAATTTTATTCTATCGCGGTTTCCAATGGTGCTCAGCAGGTCGATTCCGGTACCAAGATGCTTCACCTTGGCAAAGACACCAAGAGCCGAATTATCTCAAAAGGAATTTCAGCAGGCAAATCACAGAACACCTATCGCGGCCAGGTTTCGGCTCACAAGAGAGCGTCTGACGCCCGCAACTTCACCCAGTGTGACTCATTGTTGATCGGCGATAAGTGTGGTGCGCATACGGTGCCTTATATTGAAGCCAAAAACTCAACAGCTCAATTCGAGCATGAAGCGACAACATCAAAGATTTCTGATGATCAACTCTTCTACTGCATGCAACGCGGTATACCGGAAGAAGAAGCGATTGCTCTGATCGTCAATGGGTTTGTGAAAGAGGTTATTCAGGAACTCCCAATGGAGTTCGCAGTTGAAGCTCAAAAACTGATAAGCATCTCACTTGAGGGGAGTGTTGGATAATGTCTGATAGCCATCAGAAAGAAGCCAATGCTTGGGCTCTCATGATAACAAAATATATCGCGATAATTCTTGGTAATTTCTGCGCGATATCTGTTGTCTATTTTGCCCTTCGCAATGATTTTCTCATGCCGCAAACCATGCAGGTCATGGGGCTTTGGTTTGTTTTCTGTTTGGTCGCAATTTTCATGGTGCATCTATTGCTAAAACCATTACTGGCCAAGCGTTATCTGCTAAAACTGACAGCAGGTGGTAATTAAATGAACCGCGAACGATTGCTCAAATCCAAATCTGTGCGTTTGATCGTGTTTTTGTGGCTGATCATCTTACCTATCATCTTCATCGCCCTGCCGGTGCTGGAAATGGTGACGGGTGAGCGTGAAAACGATTTGACACCGCTTTGGGCATTCGGAGTTTGGATACTTGGTCCCTGGGCTGGTTCCATAATCTGGAAATGGTTTGGTGGTGAAAACGAAGAATAAACAAAACAAAAATAAGTGAATTGCCTTAGTTGGCTGGAAAATAGAGAAGATAAAAATGCTAGAAATTAAAAACCTCCATGTCCGTATTGCGGAAGATGAAACTGAAATCATCAAGGGTCTGGATTTAACCGTGGCTGCTGGTGAAGTTGCTGCAATTATGGGGCCTAATGGTGCGGGGAAGTCCACGCTTTCTTATGTGCTTGCGGGTAAGGAAGACTATGAAGTGACTGAAGGCGAAGTTCTTTTCAACGGTGAAAACATTCTTGATATGGAAGTTGATGAGCGTGCAGCATCTGGCCTTTTCCTGGCATTCCAGTATCCAATGGAAATCCCTGGCGTTGCGACAATGAACTTCCTGAAAGCTGCGATGAATGCACAGCGTAAGGCACGCAACGAAGCGGAATACACCACGCCAGAGTTCATTAAGAAGGTGAAAGCTGCATCAAGTGATCTAAGCATTGATTTCAACATGCTGAAGCGTGCGTTGAATGTTGGCTTTTCTGGTGGTGAAAAGAAACGCGCTGAAATTCTTCAAATGGCATTGCTTGAGCCGACACTTTGCGTGTTGGATGAAACAGATTCAGGTTTGGACATTGATGCCTTGAAAGTGGTTTCTGAAGGTGTAAATGCACTTCGTGACCCGGCTCGCGCATTCCTTGTTATCACTCACTATCAGCGCTTGTTGGATCATATAGTCCCCGACACAGTGCATGTGCTTTACAACGGCCGTATCATCAAGACCGGCGATAAAACCCTGGCGCTTCATCTGGAAGAAAATGGCTATGCGGATGTAATCGCAAGCGCTGCGTAATTTTAGGACGAGTTTATGAAAGTACAAAACATTCAAAATAACGCAGCTGAAGATGCACTCGGTGTATCATTGCCAACGCGCCGCGTTGAGAGCTTCCACTATACGGATTTGCGATCGCAACTGGGCACATTTGCCTCAAAAGCTGAGCGCCCGTCAGAGGAAGTTGCAAAAAAGCTTGGTGATGGTTTTCCGCGTTTGGCAAGCAATGCCGCAGTGTTGCATTTTTATGATGGGCACGCGTTTGAACGAGGCGAGAAATTACCAGCAGGAGTGAGCGCCAATACAGACCTTCCAAAGGCAATGGAAGTAGACGGTTTGGATGACACCATTGTTGCTATTAATAATAAAATCTCAACGGATGGAGTAGCGATCAGCGTTGCAAAGGATGCCAATGTTGATCGTCCTGTTGGTCTTGCTCATACATTTACCGGCACATCTGGGACAACAGCATCCACACGATACGCAATCGATGCTGCAAGCAGTTCAACATCAATCTTTATTGAACGGTTTATGGGTCGCTCAACGGATGCCCATTTATCTTCGTCTGTTGTCGCGATGGATATTGGCGAGGGAGCAGTACTTAATTATCTTATTGTACAGCAATCCGGCCTTGGCGCTGAGCATCTGGGACGTATATCAGTCAGACTTGCTGAAAATGCCAAGCTTAATCTGTTTATCCTGAACGCCGGCGGAAAGCTCGTGCGACAGGAAGTAAAAGTTGATGTGGCGGGCGAGGGTGCTCATGTTGAAATCAAGGGTGTAAATCTTGTCGGCGATAACGCCCACATCGATGTCACAACTGTGCTTGATCACAATGTACCCAATACAACTGCGAATGAATTGTTCCGCAATGTAGTAGCCGGTGATGGTCATGGCGTTTTCCAGGGCCAGATCAAAGTCGCTCAGATCGCCCAAAAAACGGATGCACAAATGGCATGTAACACACTGTTGCTAACAGATGACGGTGATTTTTCAGCCAAACCCGAGTTGGAAATATTTGCTGATGATGTGCTTTGTGCCCACGGTGCAACGGTTACGGATATCGATGATGATCATCTATTTTACATGCGTGCACGCGGTATCAAGGAAAAGACAGCACGCGGTCTGCTGATCAAGGCGTTCGTTGATGAAGTCGTTGAAGAACTAGGTGTCGGTGAAGAAATTGAAGAAGCGTTCATTGGTGTAATTGACAACTGGTTGGATACGAATGTCTCCTGATCAAGGTATAAAAATAACATCCTGTTGTTTGGCTCAAAGAATTCAGGCCACTCATACAAGGCCAGATTGCTTATGTTTATGGGCAAGATTGAGCACGAATACGAACACGTGGGTATTTTTATACCGTTCAATGAATGCCAAGAGAATTTTCAGAAAGTTTCTGAATTTGGTGAAGTGCCGGTTCTTGTTGATGATGGCCAAGTGCTTGCGCAATCAAATGCAATTCTGCTTCATCTCGCCAGAAAGTTTGACGTGTTGGGTGCAACCAATGAAGCTGGCTGGGATAAGATCACAAGCTGGCTATTTTGGGAAGCAAACAGACTTGGTCGATCGTACCCAAACTTTCGGTATTGCAAACTGTTTGACAAATCAGCGGATGCGGGACTGGTATCCTGGTTTGAGACTACTGCGCACGGTGATCTGGATAGATTGAACAGAGAGCTGGAAAACAAAGACTTTTTGACCGGCGAAATGACTATTGCTGACATATCCTGTGCTGCCTACTTATTGTACCAGGATGTTGAAGTCATAAAGCTTGAAAATTGGCCAAATGTTGAAAAATGGCTTGATCGGATCAGATCTGCACCCGGATGGCAGCACCCATTAGATGTAATGGCATAGATAGAGAAATGACCACTATGTACGATGTAAATGCAATCCGCGCTGACTTTCCAATTCTTTCGCGTGAAGTTCATGGAAAACCACTTGTTTATCTGGACAACGGCGCCTCTGCACAAAAGCCAACTGCAGTAATTGATGCAGTAAGTAACGTTTATTCCAACGAATACGCGAACGTTCATCGTGGCCTGCATTTTTTATCAAATGCAACGACAGACGCATACGAGAAATCTCGCGAAACTGTCCGCAAGTTTTTAAACGCACCAAACGTTGATGAAATCGTTTTCACCAAGGGAACGACTGAAGTAATCAATCTGGTTGCATATGGATGGGCGATGAAACACCTGAAAGAGGGCGATGAGATCGTTCTTTCAATCATGGAGCATCACTCAAACATCGTGCCATGGCATTTCTTGCGTGAACGCATGGGGGTTAAGCTCAAGTGGGTCTACATCAATGATGATGGTTCATTTGGTATGGACGCATTTAAAAATGCTTTGAGTGAGAAAACAAAACTCGTTGCCATTACCCATATGTCAAACGTTCTTGGAACGGTTGTTCCACTAAAGGAAGTTTGCAAAATTGTACATGAGCAAAATATACCAGTGCTTGCAGACGGCTCTCAAGGAGCGGTTCACATGCCTGTTGATGTGCAGGATCTGGATGTAGATTTTTATTGTATCACAGGTCACAAACTCTACGGCCCATCGGGTATTGGTGTGCTTTATGGCAAGATGGCGTTTTTAAAAGACATGCAGCCTTATCAGGGCGGCGGCGAGATGATTTTGGATGTCTTTGAAGATGAAATTACCTATGCTGATCCACCCCATCGTTTTGAAGCAGGTACGCCGCCTATCGCCCAAGCTATTGGTCTGGGTGCTGCACTGGAATACATGCAAAAAATTGGCCTTGAGGCTATTTCTGCCCATGAAACTGAGTTGCGTGATTATGCCCGTGCAGAACTCACCAAGATCAATTCTTTGCGCATTATTGGCGATGCACCGGGAAAGGGAGCAATCTTCTCCTTTGAGCTGGAAGGCATACACGCCCATGACGTTTCCATGGTCATTGATCGTTCAGGTGTTGCAGTTCGTGCGGGTACCCATTGCGCCCAACCATTAATGCAGTATTATGGAGTAACATCGACGTGTCGTGCATCTTTTGGTATGTATAATACAAAACAAGAAGTTGATGTTCTTGTAGAAGCGCTAGAAAAGGCGCGGAGCTTTTTTGGATAAATCATGACTGAGCAAACAGATACGACACAACCAGCAGAACCAAACGCTGCAGAGATTAAAACCGCTGAGGTTTCATCTATTCCGGTAGAAGAACTGCAAACGCTGACGCGCGATATCATTGCTGCGATCAAAACCGTTTATGACCCGGAAATCCCGGTTGATTTCTATGAGCTTGGTTTGATTTACAAAATTGATATTGAAGACAATCGTCTGGTGAAAGTGGATATGTCTTTAACAGCCCCTGGGTGTCCGGTTGCAGGTGAAATGCCCGGTTGGGTGCGTGATGCAATTGGTACCGTGCAAGGCGTGATGGATGTCGAAGTGGAGCTAGTATTTGACCCACCTTGGACACCCGAACGCATGTCAGAAGAAGCCCAAATTGCTTTAGGTTGGTATTAAGGTTTTTAAAACACTATATATGGTGAACACGGAGAACGTTTATGGCCGGATTTGAAGTTATTACATTGACGCAAGCTGCCCGAAACAGGGTAGGCGAAATCATGTCCAGCAAACCAGATGCTGAAGGTATTCGCATTGGTGTGAAAAACGGCGGTTGTGCAGGCATGGAATACACCGTCGATCTTGTTGAAGAACCAATAGCTGGTGAAGACAAAGTTGTCGTTCCTGAAGGCACCGTCTATGTGGCACCACAAGCCGTACTATTTCTACTGGGTACGGAGCTTGATTTCGAAATCACAAAACTTCGTACAGGATTTGTATTTAACAATCCAAACCAGAGTTCTTCTTGTGGGTGTGGTGAGAGCGTTGAATTGACACCGGCGGAAATGACACCAGAGATGATACAAGCCCGCGAGTTGGCCAAGCAGTAGTGGCATCAGACTTCAAACTTCAAAGATCATAAAAAGGAAACTTGCAGGATGAATCTGTTTAACCGGCTAAAGTCTGATTGTGATGCAGATTGGAAATCATACGCCGAGCATGAATTCGTTGAGCAGATGGGAAATGGCACTTTAGCAAAAGAGTCTTTTCAGCACTATCTGGTTCAAGATTACCTATTCCTAATCCAATTTGCACGCGCATATGCTTTGGCAATTTATAAATCCAGAAATCTGACTGAAATGCGTGGATGTCTGGAAGGATTGAAAGCAATCCTTGATACAGAAATGCAACTACACTTGAAGCTTTGTGCTGAATGGGGGCTGGATGAGGCAGCGATTAAAAAATCACCAGAAGCAAAATCAACTATTGCTTATACCCGTTACGTCCTTGAAGCGGGGCAGGCCGGCGATATCTTGGACTTATTCGTAGCACTTTCACCATGCATGATTGGCTATGCGGAAATTGGCACCCGCTTAAGTAAGCTGCCAAACGGTCAGCCTGAGGATAATCCATATACGGTCTGGATTTCAGAGTATGCATCCGATGGGTATCAGGAAGTTGCAACAGGAGCCGGGAGATTGTTGGATACGTTGGCGGAAACAAGTTTCACTGAGGCGCGATACCCCAGACTTCTTGAATTGTTTAGACAGGCAACACGACTTGAAGCTGATTTTTGGACAATGGGTATGGAACTGGCAGATTAGAACATGGTCGAACAAAACGCTCAAATTAGTAATCTTATCGACTATATCGAATTCAATGTTGCAGATATTGATCGTTCAAAAGCATTTTATGAAAAGGCTTTTGGCTGGAAGTATATCGATTATGGACCAGACTATTGTGAATTCAATGATGGACGCATGAAAGTTGGGTTTACAACCCAGGACCCGGTAAACACTGGTGGACCTTTGATCGTATTTTACCATGATGATTTGCAGTCTGCATTAGCTAACATTGTTGCAGCAGGTGGCGAAATCACAAAACAGATTTTCCAGTTCCCTGGCGGAGAACGCTTTCAATTCAGGGACCTGGACGGCTATGAGCTGGCGGTCTGGAGAACCAACTAAACAGGAGAAAAAATAATGTCTGATGACAATTCAAGTATTATATCTCACGTTTCCTTGGGAACAAACAATTTCCAAAAAGCAGTCGAGTTTTACGATGGCGTTATGCCAACACTTGGAGCAGCAAGAATTATGCAGGTCGATGGAGCAGTTGCATATGGCAAGAAGTTTCCCGAGTTTTGGGTTCAAACTCCAGAGAATGATGAACCTGCTCAAATTGCCAATGGAACCCACTACGGATTTGTAGCTGATTCAAAAGAAGCTGTGCATGCGTTTTGGGACAAGGCAATCGAAATGGGTGCAACTCCAGATGGAGAGCCGGGGCCAAGGCCTCATTATGGAGAACCTTATTATGGTTGTTTTTTGCGAGATCTTGATGGCCACAAAATTGAAGCAACCTTTTGGGACGCTTCAATGTAGCAATTATCTGGTTGTATTAGCGCAAGAACGCTGGAATATGTTCATCACCACCAAATGCATGATCCGTATCTGAATATTCCAGATCTGATTGCTCATGATAAGATTTGCGGCCACGTTTAGCGCTTTTCTTTGGCGCTTCGTCGCGTTCATTATGATTTTTTGGCGCAGGATCTGCTTGCTTTGGTTGGGAAGTGGATTTGGCAGGTCGATCATCTGCTTTTTTGCGAGGTGATTTTCCGCGCCCGCGTTTGCCAGCTTTTGCATCCCATTCAACAGCCGTGTCATCAAGCCATTCAATTTTCTGACCAATTAGGCTCTCGATTGCATCAAAGCCTTTTTGTTCTGTTGGGACAACAATCATGTAAGCAACGCCTTCGCGACCGGCACGGCCGGTACGGCCAATACGGTGTACATAATCTTCGGCGTTCACAGGAACATCAAAATTGAAAACATGGCTCACATCTGGAATATCAAGCCCGCGTGCTGCAACATCACTGGCAACCAGCAAAGAAATTTTGTTATCGCGGAAGCCATTTAGCGTTGCTGTACGGCTGGTTTGATCCATGTCGCCATGAAGTGCACCACAAGAATAGCCATGACGATCCAGGCTTCTGTATACAGTGGCTACATCTCTTTTGCGATTACAGAAGATGATGCCATTTTTCAGATCTGCAGCACCTTCGATTAATTCACGAAGCTTGGCGCGTTTTTCATAGTCTTCAAATTCACAGGCAACCGCATGTTGCGTAATTGTTTCAGACGTGGATGAAGCTTTGGCTACTGTAACCTGTACAGGATTTTGAAGAAACTTGTTTGCAAGGCCTTCAATTTCAGGAGGCATGGTTGCAGAGAAGAATAGCGTTTGGCGCGTAAAAGGTACCATCTTGCAGATGCGTTCAATGTCGGGAATGAACCCCATATCAAGCATGCGATCAGCTTCATCGATCACCATCACTTCAACACCGGTCATCAAGATTTTGCCGCGTTCGAAGCAATCCAACAAACGCCCTGGTGTAGCGATCAAAATGTCAACACCGCGATCTAGTTTCTTGAATTGATCTTCAAAAGAGGTGCCACCGATCAACAGTGCAACGTTCAGTTTTTGGTTTTCGCTGTAGCGATTGAGGTTTTCCTCGACTTGAGCAGCAAGTTCACGTGTAGGCTCTAAAATTAGCGTACGCGGCATACGTGCCCGTGCGCGTCCTTTTTCCAGAAGAGACAACATCGGTAATGTAAAGGATGCAGTTTTACCCGTACCTGTTTGCGCGATGCCGAGTACATCTCGTCGCTGCATGACGTGCGGAATAGCTTCTGCTTGAATTGGTGTTGGTTCCGTATAACCTGACGCTTTTACAGCTGCCAATACTTTGTCACTTAGACCCAGTGTGTCAAAACTCATGTTTTGGAGATATCTTTCGATTTAATGTCCGGTTTATCTTTAATACCGAAGTAACGCCCTTAAGCTGAATATTGTTTCAGTCCCTAGAGCGTTGCCTATGGGAAAGCGCCATAAAAGTCAATGCGGACAAGGATTTTAGCGTTAATTGATAAGGTTTACACGTCAAGCATGTCACCTTCTGTGAACTCGGCATTTTCCTGAATGAACTTAAAGCGCGCTTCGGGTTTATTTCCCATCAATTGGTCCACGGTGGCAGAAGTTACGTTTTCGTCTACTTCCGGAATTTCAACACGAAGCATGGTTCGTTTTTTTGGATCCATGGTGGTTTCTTTCAACTGGGCAGGCATCATTTCGCCAAGACCTTTAAAGCGGCCAATCTCAACCTTCTTGTTGCCAGTGAACTCTGTATTCATCAATTCCTCTCTATGCGCATCATCACGGGCATAGAGTGTTTTTCCACCTTGGGAGATTTTATAAAGAGGCGGAATTGCCAGATAAAGTTTGCCTTCCCGGATGAGGTTGGGCATTTCCTGAAAGAAAAACGTAATTAGCAGAGAGGCAATATGCGCACCGTCAACATCCGCATCTGTCATGATGATAATACGATCATAACGTAGATCATCATCGCTGTATTTTGAGCGGGTTCCAACACCAAGCGCCTGAATTAGATCTGCAAGCTGTTGGTTTGCTGCAAGCTTGTCACGACCTGCATTGGCAACGTTTAGAATTTTCCCCCGCAGCGGCAGAATGGCCTGGTTTACACGGTTGCGGGCTTGTTTGGCTGAACCACCAGCTGAATCGCCCTCCACAATAAAGAGTTCGGTGCCACCTTTTGCATTTGCAGAGCAATCCGCCAATTTTCCAGGTAATCGAAGCTTGCGCGTTGCAGACTTGCGATTTATCTCTTTTTCCTTGCGACGACGCAAGCGTTCTTCTACACGATCAATAACCCACTCAAGCAGCTTGTTAGCCTGTTGAGGTGAACCGGCAAGCCAATGGTCAAACGGGTCGCGAATGATATTTTCAACGATCTTTTGCGCTTCAACTGTAGCAAGTTTATCTTTGGTTTGACCAACAAATTCAGGTTCGCGGATAAAAACAGAAAGCATGGCAGCTGCTGACGTCATCACATCATCGGTTGTTATCATTGAGCCTTTTTTATTGCCGACAATCTCTGCGTAAGACTTAAGACCTCTGGTAACGGCAATACGAAATCCAGCTTCGTGGGTGCCGCCCTCAGGTGTGGGAATTGTATTACAGTAAGAGTTCACAAACCCATCGTCACCGTGCCAGGTAACAGCCCATTCAAGTGATCCATGGCCGCTGGACTTATCAGATTTTCCGGCGAATGGTTCACTGGTGACTTTATGAGCCTTACCCAATGAGGCTTCCAGATAATCTTTCAAACCACCCGGAAAATGGAAAACCGCTTTTTCAGTGACTTCCGTGCCTTCCTTGATTAAGGAAGGGTCACACGTCCAGCGAATTTCAACACCCCCGAAAAGATATGCCTTTGAGCGCGCCATTTTGAACAACGTCGCAGGATTAAACTTGCAGCCTTTACCAAAAATATCTTCATCAGGTTTAAAAGAAACTTTCGTACCACGACGATTATGAACATCGCCGCCATCGCGCAAACCACCTTGCGGATGACCTTTGGCAAACTCTTGAATATAAAGTTTTTTGTTTCGAGCAACTTCCACAACCAAATGCGTTGAAAGGGCGTTTACAACAGAAACACCCACGCCATGTAGTCCACCAGAGGTCTCATAGGCACCTGAATCAAACTTGCCGCCCGCATGAAGCGTGGTCATGATAACTTCAAGAGCTGACTTGTCTTTAAACTTGGGATGAGGGTCCACAGGTATGCCGCGACCATTATCAATGACGGACAAGTAACCATCAACGGAAATCTCAACTTCAATCCAGTTGGCATGTCCTGCAACTGCTTCATCCATTGAGTTATCAATGATTTCAGCAAACAGGTGATGCATCGCTTTTTCATCGGTACCACCGATATACATGCCAGGGCGACGGCGAACTGGCTCAAGACCTTCAAGCACTTCAATATCAGCTGCAGAATAATCGCCCTCCGCAGCAGCTTTCACCGGCTTGATTTTGGTGGTCTTGGGCGGCGCAGCAGTAACTGGAACCGGCTTTCGAGCAGGTTCTGGTGTTGCAGAAAATAGATCGATTTCGTCGCTCATAAGTGGCCCACATCATTAAAAAAGAATCAGTGATTTAATTTAGACGGAATAGCTTGGAAAATCGACTGTCTCGTGGTGTATTGCCTTATAAATTCTCATTTATACAGGAGAGGCAGGCTTGTCTAAAAATTCCAATATCCGTTTTACTTCAGTTGTGCGTGAATTGCCCTCGATTATTCCATTTGTTGGTCCTGACGAACAGGAACGCCAATCCGGCATTCTGTTTCGGGCCAGAATGGGAGCAAATGAAAGTGGTTTTGGACCTTCGCCACAAGCAATTGAAGCTATGCGTGAGGCTAACAAGCTATCGTGGCAATATTCTGACCCTGACAATCACAACCTTCGCCAGGCCTTGGCAGATTTTTATAATGTTGGTTATGAAAATGTGATGGTGGGAGAGGGGATAGATGGTCTGCTGGGCTGTGTTTCACATATGTTTGTCGAAGCGGGTGTGGATGTTGTTACGTCACTTGGTTCTTATCCAACCTTCAATTTTCATATCAAATCACGCGGCGGAAACCTTCATTTTGTTCCTTACAAGGATGATCAAGAAGATCAGGATGCGCTATTGGCAAAAGCAGAAGAAACCAATGCATCGCTTATGTATTTCTCCAATCCAAATAATCCAATGGGAACCTGGTGGTCTGCTGACAAAATGCAGCAGATGATTGATAACCTACCTAAAGGGACAACACTCGTCCTGGATGAGGCTTATATTGAAACAGCTGCTGAGGGTGTTGCTCCATCAATTGATGTTTCCAATCCTCAAGTGTTGCGGTTCAGGACGTTTTCCAAGCTGTATGGAATGGCCGGCGCACGTATTGGATATGTGATTGGGCATCCGGATTTGGTCTCTACCTTTGACAAGGTCAGAAACCACTATGGTGTAAACATTGTCGGTCAAAGAGGAGCCCTTGCAGCGCTTGGTGATCAAGAATATTTGGCTGAAATAAAATCCAAGGTTGAAGAGGGGCGTGACAGACTTCATGCAATTGCAAAATCGCACGGACTAACCTCAATACCGTCGGCAACAAATTTTGTTACGATAGACTGTGGTCGAGATAGTGATTTTGCAAAACTGGTATTGGCAAAAATGCTCGAAAGAGGTGTTTTTATGAGAATGCCAGGGGTAGAGCCGCAATCACGGTGCGTGAGGGTTGGAATTGGGCTTGATGGCGAAATGGATATTTTAGAAGAAGAATTTGCAGCCGTCTTAAAAGAGCTCTCATGAATCAAAAAGGGCGATGCAAATGCATCGCCTCTTTTTTGATACTCAGGGAATTCCCTTGTTTTTAACCGGCAAACGCAATCATGCCCAAAACAATAAACGTTGAAACTGTAGAAACTACCAACATCTTTGCAACTGCGTAATCTGTGCTGTTTATGCCCTGACGAATGTCTTGAGTGGTAAATGTCATATTATTTCTCCTTATACCCATCCTACTCCAAAACCCGAATGTTTTGGTGTGATATGATACGAA
>JAALLB010000177.1 GCA_011087745.1 Hyphomicrobiales bacterium
TCACATTTATGAATCAATTCAACGCCTTATCCAATAGCGTCTAGTACTGTGGAAGTGGATATATCTTTGTCAGAAGAAAAGATTGAAAAGAAAAGCAGTGCCATTGGTGAGACGCTATCAGTTGTCGTTCAGGCTTTGCTTTTGGCGGTGGTGTTGCGGACGTTATTTTTCCAGCCCTTTAGTATTCCATCGGGTTCCATGAAAGATACGCTGCTTGTTGGCGATTATCTTTTTGTATCAAAGTTCAGCTACGGCTACTCAAAATATTCATTGCCATTTTCTCCTGATCTCTTTAATGGGCGGATTTTTTCATCAAACCCAGAACGTGGTGATGTTGCTGTTTTCAAGTTTCCACCTAACCCTAATATCGATTACATCAAGCGCGTTATTGGTCTTCCAGGTGACAAAATCCAGATGATCGATAGCGTTCTGCATATCAACAGCGAACCGGTAAAACGTGAGCGTGCTGGATTGTTTACCGATGATGAGACTGGTCAGATTGTACAAAGTTACACTGAAACCCTGCCGAATGGCGTGAGCTATAGTACGTTGGACGTAAATTTGAGTAGCACTGATAATACCCGTGTTTTTGAAGTGCCAGAGGATCATTATTTTATGATGGGCGATAATCGCGACAATTCTTCGGATAGTCGCTTGGGTGTTGGATTTGTTCCGCTGGAAAACTTTGTCGGAAAGGCCAATGTCGTGTTCTTTTCCATCCGAAATGAAAAACATCCTTTAGCAGTTTGGGAATGGCCGGAAAATCTACGACTTAATCGTTTCTTTATGGGGTTATGAGTGAATGGCTGACCAGATAAGCCAAGATGAGCGAAACAAGAGCAGGTACCGAGATCTTGAAAAACGCATTGGCTATCAGTTTAAGTCTTATCAGAATCTTGAAAAAGCACTCACCCATCCAAGTGTTCAGAAGAAAGACGTAGATAATTTTCACTACCAACGTCTAGAATTTTTGGGTGATCGAGTATTGGGAATATGTATTGCTCATATTCTTCATTTCAAATTTGAAGATGCGACAGAAGGCAAATTGGCACTTCGGTACAACGCTTTGGTTCGTGGACGTACTCTTGCAGAAATTGCAGATGAAATATCGCTTTATGAATTCATAAAGACGGGCGGGGATCTAAAAGAGGTAACCGGAAAACGGATGCAAAGCATTCGTGCGGATGTGATGGAAGCACTAATTGCAACAATCTATTTGGATGGCGGGCTGGAATCGGTCCAAAAATTCATTGATCGTTTCTGGACAGAGCGTATAGCGGACAGCAAAACTGCTAAAAGAGATTCCAAAACGGAACTTCAAGAATGGTCTCACGCACATAACCTTGGAACACCTAAATACAAAGAAACAGAACGAACAGGGCCAGCACATGACCCTGAGTTTACCGTTTTTGTCAAAATACAAGAAAAAATTGCCTGCTCAGGCACTGGAAGATCAAAACGTATTGCAGAACAAAATGCAGCAGCAAAAATGTTGGTGCGAGAAGGGGTTTGGAATGAAGAAGCCCCAGAAGGAAAAACAGATTGACCGAAACAGATAAACCTATGCGTTCTGGATTTGTAGCCCTAATTGGTGCACCGAATGCTGGGAAATCCACCTTGATGAACCAACTGGTTGGTTCAAAAATATCGATTGTGACCCATAAGGTGCAAACAACCAGAGCAGTAATGCGGGGTATTGCGATCCAGGATAATTGCCAAATGATATTTGTTGATACTCCTGGCATTTTTGCACCACGAAGAAGGCTTGATGAAGCCATGGTCACAACCACTTGGGGCAGTGCTAGAGATGCTGATATCAGCGTTTTCCTAATTGATGCAGAGCGCGGGATCACAGATGATTTGGAAGCAATTATTGGCAAGCTGCAAACGGTAAGCGGCCCAGTTATATTGCTCATCAACAAAATTGATCAAATTCAACGCGATAAACTTTTGGAACTGACCACAAAACTTCACGAACTTCATAAATTTGATGAGACATTTATGGTATCAGCACTTAATGGTGATGGTTGCTCTGATTTCATGAACTATCTGGCAGCCAATCTTCCGGAGGGGCCTTATATGTACCCCGAAGATCAAATTTCTGATTTGCCTCTTCGTATGCTTGCTGCCGAAGTAACGCGCGAGAAAATCTACCTTCGTCTGCATCAGGAACTTCCCTATGCTTCACACGTTGAAACAGAAGCCTGGGAAGATAAAAAAGATGGTTCTGTGCGCATTCAGCAAGTGATTTATGTAGAACGCCAGAGTCAAAAGAAAATCATCATCGGAAAAAACGGCCAAACCATCAAAGCGATTTCAACGGCCGCCCGCAAAGATTTAACAGAACTAGTTGAACAACCCGTGCATCTCTTCTTGTTTGTGAAAGTTAGGGAAAATTGGGGCGATGATCCTGACCGCTATCGCGAAATGGGGCTTGAATTTCCTGTTGGTTAGGTCACTACTAATCTTATGGATTGGCAAGATGAAGGATTGATTCTCGGCGTTCGCAAGCATGGCGAGACCAGCAGTATTGTTGAAGCAATGACCGCTGAACATGGACGCCATCTCGGTCTTGTACGCGGCGGACGATCTTCACGAATGCGTCCGATCCTTCAACCCGGCAATTTTGTTACCCTTCAATGGCGAGCCAGACTTGAAGAACAGCTTGGCACTTATGCTGTAGAAGCTGGTGATTTGCGCGCTGCAGCTTTGATGGTAAGTCAGCTTGGCATATACGGCATCCAGACCCTTGCATCTCATTTAAGGCTGCTCCCTGAACGTGATCCACATGTTGGCTTATATAAAGCCGCCCAAGTTTTGATGGAGAACTTTGAACACGCTGAAATTGCAGCAAGCCTAATGATCCGGTTTGAACTAGTGCTACTCGAAGAATTGGGTTTTGGCCTTGATTTGGAAACCTGCGCCTCAACGGGGCAAATACATGATCTTACCTACATTTCTCCAAAATCTGGCCGTGCAGTGAGCCAATCTGCTGGAGAGCCTTGGGCAGACAAAATGTTGGTACTGCCTGCCTTCTTGAATAAGCATGAAGAGGGGTGGGGCATCGTTCCCCAGGCAGATCAAATTTCTCAAGGGTTTCAACTGAGTAGTTTCTTTTTGCAAAGACATATCTATGGTCCCAGAGGGTTGAAACATCCAGATGAACGTCAGGGCTTTATCAAAGCTACAACGAAAATTACAAGCGAGCACAACCAATGAACAAATACTGGTATGATGAAAGCCATCTAGTTGGCACAATTCCGATGGAGCAATTGCTTTCTACTTCGGGTCTCGAACTTGCTAAGAAAATCATCTCTGGTGAGTTACCCGCGCCGTCTATGGGCAAAGCACTTAATTTTCGTATGACAGAGGCTGATGAAGGACGGATAGTTTTTCGCGACACTCCACTAGATGAATATTATAATCCCGTAGGAACTGTGCATGGCGGCTGGTCTGGTGCTATATTGGACTCTTCCCTTGCCTGTTGTGTCTGGACCATGGTCCCGGTTGGCGTGTTCTATACAACCGCCGAGTTTAAAGTGAATCTCATCCGCCCAATGACAGATGTTACCGGTGAGGTGATTTGCGAGGCACGTGTGATCCATATGGGACGCAAGCTTGCGACTTCCGAAGGAACACTCAAAACCCTTGATGGTAAACTAATTGCCCATGGCACTGAAACCTGTGCAATCTTCAATCCATTGGAGAAATAAACCTTTAAGCTGTAGCAGCGCGTTCCACTGCTTTTTCTTGTATTGGCCAGTGAATGATCGCTGCAAATATTCCAAGCAATACGCCCAACCACCAAACAATGTCATATGACCCGGTAACGTCTTGAAGATATCCGCCGAAATACACTCCCAGAAATGAACCTAACTGATGAGAGAAAAACACCACGCCGCCCAACATTCCCAGATGACGGGTGCCAAACATTACGGCAACAAGTGCATTGGTTGGAGCAACGGTAGATAACCAGAGCAAGCCCATGATGATTGAATAGATGATCACGCTCATTGGCGTTTGCGGCAGGAGTAAAAAGGCAGTGGTTGCAATAGACCGCCCAATATAAAGGTAGGAAAGCATCTTGGGCTTTGAGTATTTTTGCCCCAAAATACCTGATGCGAGCGAACCGAAAATATTGAACAGCCCAATCAATGCAATCGCCCATGCCGCAACCGTTAGTCCTCCAAGGCTGATATCAAGCCCCAAGTCCGCAATGTACTTGGGAAAATGAGCGGTAATGAAAGCGACCTGAAATCCACAAACGAAAAATCCGGTCGTCAGAAGTAAAAATGATTTATGCCCCAATGCCTCTCGAAGTGCATCAGCAATCGTCTGGTTCATATTGTCGACGGTGACTGAGCCACTTTTAGCATTGCCTCGTAAGGGTATTGCGAGGAGGGGGATCAGCAACATGAGAGCTGACATGATCAGCCTACTCGATTCACACATCTTTCGCCATCGTGTATCCGAGTTGGATTGCCCTG
>JAALLB010000178.1 GCA_011087745.1 Hyphomicrobiales bacterium
TCGTATCATATCACACCAAAACATTCGGGTTTTGGAGTAGGATGGGTATATCAAAGATTTATTTCGCTTCATATCTTCAAATGTCACGAATCCATGATTATATGCTCACTAGGTAGATTTCATCAGGAGAATGACTATGAGCGAACTGGACAACCGTCGCGACGCATATGAAAACAAATTTGCACATGATGCTGAACTGAAGTTTAAAGCGGAAGCACGCCGCAATAAACTATTGGGGCATTGGGCAGCAGAATTGCTTGGCAAATCTGGTGATGAAGTAAACGAATATGCAAAAGAAGTGGTTCGCTCTGATTTTGATGAACCAGGTGATGAAGATGTTTTCCGCAAAATTCGGGCTGATTTTGATGCTGCAAGCATTGGTCAATCTGATGAGCAAGTTCGCAACAAGATGGATGAATTGATGGCAACTGCCGTTGATCAAATTGAAAGCGAATAAACTAGATGATTTCACGCCTCAAAGACCTGCTCGCCCAAGATAAAACATCCTATGCCTGCTGGTCAGGGTTTCGTGATCCACAAGTAGCAAGCGCACTGGCTCGTCAGGCATTTGATGCTATTGTACTAGATGCCCAACATGGCTTCCATGATGATGGTATTTTGCTTGCCTGTATCAACGAAGTGGTTATTGCCGGAAAATCTCCGATTGTTCGCCTGCCGCTTAATCGTTGGGACCTTTTGAAAAAGTGCTTGATTACGGAGCACTTGGCGTTGCGGCTCCGATGATCAATACCAAAGCTGATGCAGAAGCATTTGCGAGGTCTGCGAATTATCCAAGTGTTGGACAACGTTCTTACGCGCCGCGATATGCCGCAACAATGTATGGTTTGGACACGGGTGAATATCAACGTGCAACACTGACAGATACATTTGCATTCGCCCAAATAGAAACCCAGCAGTCCTACGACAATCTGGACGACATTCTTGCGGTAGAGGGAATTGATGGCATTTTGATGGGCCCGTCTGATTTTTCAATTTCTGTGGGTAAAACACTTGAACCAGATGCATACGGTCCGGCAACGATTGATCTTGTAAAAGATGTAGCAGAACGAACCCTTGCTGCCGGCAAAGTTCCAACCTGTTTCACAATGAACGCAAAGCACGCAAACCTTTGTGCGGAGTTTGGCTATAAACTGATCTCGATTGCCATGGATGGATCCATGCTTGCAGCGGGTGCTGCAAAAAGTTTTGAAGGTATAAAATAGCTCTGAAGTTTTACCCAATCTATTAAAAGAAGAATGTGTGGCTAATAAAATACCAATAGATTCTACAGCAACAAAACTTCTGCTGGAAGCTGACGCGAAGGCCGAGTTACTGCTTGGTATCGTCCGCATGGTGGTTGCTGGGAGCATCGCTGTTGCGCTAGCTGTCGGGTTAAATCAAGCCAACAGACCAGAAAGTGAGTTCCTGGATAAGCAGGGATATTTTGCTTCTATAGGAATGGCTAGCTACTTTTTGGTTGGTCTAGCAGCATTTGTTCTGGTGAAGACCGGTAAATACAAGCCATGGATGGCCTGGGTAATAGCCTTTTTTGATGTATTTCTCATAACAATCAATGTTTAGCTTAGTATCCATTTTTCAGGATTAAGCACCCAATATGCATTGGTGTTTCCATCTGCACTTATGCTGCCCTTGATACTTACCTTTGGTGCACTGCGATTCAGGCCAGATATTCAAATATCCATGACAGTATTGGTGTGTGTATTTGCAGCAGCAATTATATTCTCAAACCCGTTTTTTGAAACGCCGGATGAGAACATCTTATCCCAAATGGCATTAACGCATGCATTGCCGCCAAACATGATACGACTGTGATTGTTGTTCTCCACCGGTATCATCATAGCAATTGCTGTTTGGCGTGCACGCAATTTGCTGCGCCGGATTACACTGGCGACAGAACAACGCCTAAACCTCACACGATTTCTGCCACGCACGGTAGTTCAAGACCTAAACGATGATGCAATGAACGATTTGCGGCAAGGGCAGCAACTTCCACTCGCAATGATGTTTCTGGATGTGCGCGGTTTTACACAAATGTCTGAAGATATGAAGCCGGAAGAAACGAGTGTATTTTTGACGGATTACCGCTCAATCATAACCGATATAGCCGAACAACATGGCGGTATCGTTGATAAGTTTATCGGTGATGGTGCATTGGTAATTTTTGGGATAGCAAGTTCGCAACAAGAATCCGCAAAGGCTTCGCTGGAGGCTGCCGTTGACTTGAACTCCCGGTTTGAAAAGTGGAATATGGATCGCGAGGCAAATGATCTGGGTACTTTCAAAGTGGGCATTGGGCTGCACTTCGGAAATGTTTTTCTTGGAGCAATTGGCGATGATCGGCGTTTGGAGTTCACGGTTTTAGGTGACAACGTCAATATAGCATCACGCGTTGAGCAGATACCAAAACTGAAAACTATCAGGTTTTGGCATCACAAGATGTCATCAATGCCGCGGGTAATGGTGCAGCCGACGGTTGGAGAGAATTGGGTGAGAAACCAATTCGAGGGCGGTCCGGTAGCATAAATCTTTGGGGATATTCTTCTTAGAAATTTTGTACGCTTCAGTTGAAGAAAACTGAAAAGCAATCTCATCTGAAGAAATTGATTTTGGTGTGGACGAACGCCGGAAAGTAGTTATGGTCTGAAGCTATGCAATCTCCAGCCAGACAATTTTCACATCTCGTTTCAGCTATACCACCACCAGTCCAGGTAATTATTGCTATATTGTCAATACAGCTTGGGGCAGCGATCGCTATCAACCTGTTTTCGTTGATTGGACCAGCTGGAACTGTTTTTTGCCGCCTGGCGATTTCTGCCATCCTGCTTTGTGTGATGATACGTCCGAAATTTGACAAGAACGTAAGGGAGAACATCAGTCTTCTTCTTTTGTATGGTGTTGTTCTTGCACTGATGAATTGGTGCTTTTATGAAGCAATAGCACGTATTCCACTTGGTATTGCGGTCACCATCGAGTTCATGGGGCCACTTTTGGTTGCAGCAATTTCATCAAGGCGCCGTTTGGAATTCTTGTGGATTGCAATTGCACTTTTTGGAATTTTGATTTTAACACCGAATATTGGTGATGAGCTCGATCCAATCGGAGTTATGTTTGCGATTTGTGCTGGTACTGCCTGGGGCGGATTTATTCTCATAAGCAAAAAGGTAAATCAGGCTTTGCCCGGGAGCGACGGTCTTGCTATCGGAATGATATTTGCCAGTATATTCATGTTTCCATTTGCTGCCGGAAACCTGGCACTTGTTTTCGAAAGCATTGGACTGTTTGGTAATCTCATTTTGCTGGCGATATTGTCGACAACCATTCCGTTTTACCTTGAGTTTTCTGCGCTTAAAAAAATGACGCCTCAAGCCTATGGCGTTCTAATAACCTTGGAACCAGCTGCCGCTGCAGTAATTGGCGTTATTGCGTTAGGGGATGTTTTGGGAATTGATGGCTTGATTGCAATCGTCTGCGTTACGTTGCAGCCATTGGCTCAACGCTAACGCAGAAAACAGAAAAATACTAAGCTTCGATTTGTTTGAGAAACCTGGAAAATACCATCAAACCTTCCGGCCAGGGGCCGTGTCCACTTTCATGATTTATGTGACCGCTTTCGCCAGCATCCATAAATAATGATCCCCATGAAGCGGCCATGTCTTCTGCTTTTTCATAAGCACAAAAATGATCGTTGCGACTGGCAATTGTCACGGATGGAAAAGGTAGTGGGTCTGTCGAAGCCGGTCCAAAGGTCAAAAGATGTTTTGGCTTTATCGCAGGATTTTCAACATCAGGTGGTGCAACAAGCAATGCACCAGCAATTGGTTTGCGAAAATCCTTTGCAGCTTGAACAATCACCTGAGAGCCAATCGAGTGTCCAACCAGAATAACTGGCTTTGTGGTCTCTTCAACTGCTGCAACAAGATTGGTTTTCCAATCTTCAAACACGGGTTTGTGCCAGTCGCCCATTTCAACGCGGCGAGCAGTTGTAATATTGTTTTCCCAACGAGATTGCCAATGGTCTTCGTTGGCGCCCTTGTAACCGGGAATGATCAGGATATCTGCTTGTGATGTTTTCATGGATGCTATGTAGTCTTGCCAATAGCAATTAACAAGATAGCAGTAGACAAGAATAAGTGTGGACCGGGGGAGTTACAATAAAAAAGACGAGGGTAGCAGGGGATCCTCGCCTTTTTGCCCCTGTATGGTGTTTGTAGCAGCATTAGGATTTGTTTCTGCCACCCATTCACCACACTGAATTATTCCGTAGCAGGAGCTGTTGGTACGGGTTGAGGTGTTTCAGTAACTAAAGGTTTGCTAATTTCTCCGTCGTTAATTGTGACGGTTGCATCGCCTGCAAAAAATGCCAGGCCACCAAACAACACAACAATTGTAGCTATACTCCGAGTCCTTGAAAATCTGATTATTTGGGGTTGACGTTTCAGGCTTG
>JAALLB010000179.1 GCA_011087745.1 Hyphomicrobiales bacterium
TCGTATCATATCACACCAAAACATTCGGGTTTTGGAGTAGGATGGGTATAGAACACTTTTATGCGCTTTCCAGACTCCTTCCTTGATGACATTCGTGATCGCCTCAAAATCTCTGAGGTTGTGGGTCAGCGCGTGCAGTTTGACAAGAAGAAGACCAATTCGGCCAAGGGTGATTTTTGGGGGTGTTGTCCATTCCACGGTGAAAAAACGCCGAGCTTCCACTGCGAAGACCGAAAAGGGCGCTATTACTGTTTTGGTTGCGGAGCTTCTGGTGATCATTTTCGGTTTCTAACAGAACTTGATGGCATTCACTTCCATGAAGCTGTTGAATTGCTTGCTAATCAGGCTGGCTTACAAGTTCCGATTATGGACAAGCGCGAACAGCAGCGTGAAGAACAGCGAAAGACGCTGTTTGAAGTAATGGAACTTGCTTCACAGTTTTTCCAGGCCAAGTTGCACGAACCGGTAGGAGCCAATGCCAGGGCCTATTTGCGTGATCGTGGCCTGTCACCGGCTATTCAACAAGAGTTCGGAATAGGCTTTGCACCTGACAGCCGGAATGCATTGAAAGAATTCCTTGCGGCAAAGGGCATTGAAGCTGGGCAAATGGAAGCTTGCGGGCTGGTTAATCACGGAGAGGGGATTGCCGTTTACTACGACAAGTTTCGTGGGCGGGTTATGTTCCCGATACCGGATTCCCAAAGCAGGGTAATTGCATTTGGTGGACGTGCTCTTTCTGATGATGCGCTTGCCAAATACATGAATTCGCCGGAGACGGAACTTTTTCATAAATCCAATGTGCTTTACAATTTTGCCAAGGCTCGCAAACCTGCATATGACAACAAGCAGGTGATAGCAGCTGAAGGTTATATGGATGTAATAGCCTTACATGCAGCGGGTTTTGCAAATGCAGTCGCACCCTTGGGAACGGCGCTAACAGAACGCCAGATGGAGCTTTTGTGGCGAATGCATCCAGAGCCTGTCTTGTGTTTTGATGGTGATGGGGCAGGGGTCAAAGCTGCTCACCGTGCTGTAGATATGGCATTGCCCAATATCCAGCCAGGTCGCTCCGTTCGTTTTGCCATGCTGCCGGACGGCAAGGATCCTGATGATCTCATCAAGGAAGATGGGCCTGAAGCAATGCGAGAAGTGATTGATAGCGCACTTCCACTGGCACAAATGTTATGGAACCGTGAAATTGCATCCGGTATTTATAATACGCCCGAGCGCCGTGCAGAATTGCAAACGCGTATGCGCCAGATTGTAAATTCCATCAAAGATGAAAGTGTTCGTTATCACTACGATCAAGATGTCCGCGAGCGCCTTGCGGGATATTTCGCATCGGGTAGTGAAAACAAGAAAGGCAATTATGCTGGGCGAGGTAACCAGGTTGGAAATCGCTATCAGGGGAATTTTGGCAATCAAAAGCAGGTTAGTGCTGGTGGCCGCAAGTTTTTTGCCAGTCCGTCTTTGCTTGGCAGCAAACTGGTTAAAAAAGGTCATGCCGGAATGCCGCTTCGCGAGGCTGCGCTCATTGGCGGTTTAATTTTTCACCCGGCTCTTGGTGTTGAGTTTTTTGAAGAGGTTTCAACGCTTGATCTTCAAAGCAATGAAGCAAAGGCACTTCAATCCGTGTTTTTGGATTGTTTTGCAAGCTGGCCAAATAGCAAAAATGCAGATGGTGATTTCCCGAATTTGGATTATGTGTTGGAAGGGGTCCGTGAAAAAGAGTTGGGAGCAGTGCTCGAAAATGTAAAGCAACATTTGGTTGTCAATAATCTGTGGCAATTGTTGCCAAATGCGGGTTTTGAAGATGCTCGAGATGGGTGGTTGCAATCTCACATCTTGCATCTTAAAAATCAGACACTAAATAAAGAGTTGAAAGTAGCAGAACGTGCGTTGGCTGAAGATGATAGCCAAGAAAATCTTGAAAGACTGCTACAAATACAACAGGAACTATCTCGAAGCGACGGGATTGAGGCACTTATCGATGGGTTTGGTGCGTCTTCAGGACGTACAAACAGAGGATTTTAAGTTCGTTTTAGGGCTTTGATTTTTAACCCAAAATGAAAAAGTGTCTTGACCTCGTGCGATTTTGACGGAATCAGTCCTTAGGAAGAAAATTATCAGAGTTTTTGCATAGGCTCTTTTGTTCAAATCGCTCGCTTTGAGGGCTTGTGACTATGAACAAAATCAGTGAGTTAATGGTCAATTAACCACGAAGGGGCTACTGCAAGGACTAAAAGTTGAATGTAGTGATTCGAATTTTGAACCTCGTAGGTCATTGTTTTGGGTCATTGTAGGGAAATTATTCAATCGCAGGTAGTGCACAAAAGCCACCTGATGGAGATAGAAGCCATATGGCTACCAAAGTAAAAGCAAAGACTAAAGCTAAAGCAAGCAAAGACGATAAATCTGCAAAAGTCCAAGACAAGCCAGTTCTAGATCTCAGCGATGCTGCGATTAAGAAAATGATTACAGCTGCTAAAAAACGCGGCTACATCACAACTGACGCTCTTAATGCTGCTATTCCTTCTGATGAAGTATCACCTGATCAAATTGAAGACGTCATGACGATGCTTTCTGATATGGGAATTAATGTCGTTGAAGAAGAAGACTTGGAAGAGGAAACTGAAGGCGGCGATCTGGTTGAAACAACTGGTAAAGCTGTAACAGCTACCAAAAAACGCGAACCTACTGATCGTACAGATGATCCTGTGCGGATGTATTTACGTGAAATGGGCACTGTTGAGCTTTTATCCCGTGAAGGTGAAATCGCGATCGCCAAGCGGATAGAAGCTGGCCGCGAAACCATGATTGCCGGGCTTTGCGAAAACCCGCTTACCTTCCAGGCCTTGATTATTTGGCGTGATGAATTGAATGAGGGCAATATTCTGCTCCGCGATATCATCGACCTTGAAGCAACTTATGCTGGCCCTGAAGCCAAGATTGTGCCTGTTGGGCATATTCCTCCAGGCGGTCAGGCTGCAGCAGAAAAAGCAAAGCTTGCTGAAGAAGAAGCTGAAAAGAAAAAAGCTGAACGTAAAGTTGATCCGCTTACAGGCGAAGTTCTTGAGGGCCAAGAAGAGGAAGACGACGAAGATGATGATGATATGGAAGCAAGCCTATCACTTGCAGTCATGGAAGCAGAGCTTAAGCCGCAGGTTTTTGATACGCTGAACATCATTGCAAATGACTATAAGAAGCTTCGCCGTCTGCAAGATCAATTGGTTGAAAAGGCACTTGGCAACAAGAAGCTCTCTCCAGCGCAAGAAAAGCGCTACAAGGAGCTTCATGACAACATCGTTGAAGCTGTTAAGTCCTTGTCTTTGAACAATAATCGTATTGAAGCGCTGGTTGAACAACTTTATGCAATCAACAAAAACCTCTTGGGCCTTGAAGGTCGTTTGATGCGTTTGGCTGAAAGTTATGGTGTTCCTCGTGATGCATTCCTGCAAGAGTATTTTGGTTCTGAACTTGATCCAAACTGGATACGCCGTATTGCAAATCTTTCCGCCAAGGGCTGGAAAGAATTTAACAAGGGCGAAAATGCCACGATCAAGGAAATTCGCGGCGACATTCAGGATCTTGCTGGTGAAACAGGTCTGCAACCAACCGAGTTCCGCCGTATTGTTCAAAAAGTGCAAAAAGGTCAGCGTGAAGCACGTCAGGCCAAGAAAGAAATGGTCGAAGCAAACCTGCGGTTGGTTATTTCAATAGCGAAGAAATACACAAACCGTGGTCTTCAGTTCCTTGATCTTATTCAGGAAGGCAATATCGGCTTGATGAAGGCGGTTGATAAATTTGAATATCGCCGTGGTTACAAGTTCTCGACTTATGCAACTTGGTGGATCCGTCAGGCGATTACGCGCTCAATTGCTGATCAGGCACGTACTATTCGTATTCCGGTGCATATGATCGAGACGATTAACAAGATTGTTCGTACATCTCGTCAGATGCTTCACGAGATTGGCCGCGAGCCGACACCTGAAGAACTTTCTGAAAAGCTTGCTATGCCGCTTGAAAAAGTGCGCAAGGTTTTGAAAATCGCGAAAGAGCCGATTTCTCTTGAAACTCCAATTGGTGATGAAGAAGATAGTCATCTCGGTGATTTCATTGAAGACAAGAATGCTATTTTGCCGATTGATGCGGCTATTCAGGCCAACTTGCGTGAGACAACAACCCGCGTACTTGCTTCGCTTACACCGCGTGAAGAACGCGTGCTGCGCATGCGCTTTGGTATCGGTATGAATACAGACCATACCCTGGAAGAAGTTGGCCAGCAGTTCAGCGTGACGCGCGAACGTATTCGTCAGATTGAAGCAAAAGCACTTCGCAAGCTCAAGCATCCATCAAGATCACGCAAACTGCGTTCATTCCTGGATAGCTAAGTTAATCAAAACAAATCGTAACTGCCCAGCTACCCCACCACGGGATTTTTAGTCGACGGTCAATCATCTTA
>JAALLB010000180.1 GCA_011087745.1 Hyphomicrobiales bacterium
AAAAAACCCTCACCTGCACTTTCTCATTCAACGTTCGGTAACTTGGCAATACCGACTGATGTGGCAATTGAAAGACTTATGCCTTTCACATTCACTTTATGGCTTTGTGAACGGGGCTTTTTTGATGGTCAGACAAAAAATGAGCACCTGAAGGTGCTCATTCCAATTTTGTATTATAGATCCAGCTGTTTGTTTAACCTTTACGAACATGATGCAGTGGCCAGTGGCGATGTCTGTGACAGGTTTTTATCAATCGATGGTTGCGAATGCCTGTGTGGCAATGTCTATGTTTTTTCTTTTTCTTTAAGTGGGCAGTTTGAAACTCATTACTTGTAATGGAGGTTTTTGAATTTGTAGTAGCAGCAAAACCGGGGCTGGCTGCAACACTCATGCCGAGTGCAACGGATAAAGCCAAAGATGTAATTTTAATTATGCTCATGGTCATCTCCTGATGTTGGTATGATTCGATGAAAATACCACGAAATCCGGATCACCAGAAATTTGCGGCCTTAAACCCGACGTTCGATCATCATCTTCTTGATTTCGGCAATTGCTTTTGCCGGATTCAAGTCTTTAGGACAAGCTTGAGCACAGTTCATGATGGTATGGCAGCGGTACAGGCGGAATGGATCTTCCAGATCATCCAAACGCTCACCTGTTGCTTCATCGCGTGAATCGATAAGCCAGCGATAAGCTTGCAGGAGAACAGCCGGACCTAGATAGCGATCGCCGTTCCACCAGTATGAAGGACAGGATGTTGAACAACAGGCACACAAGATACATTCGTAAAGGCCATCGAGTTTTTCACGATCCTCCTCAGACTGTAGCCATTCGGAACGCGGCTGGTTGCTCTCGGTTTTTAGCCAGGGCTGAATTGAGCGGTGCTGCGCGTAGAAGTTATTCATATCAGGAATAAGGTCTTTTACGACCTTCATGTGCGGTAATGGGTAGACTTTCACAGAGCCGGCAACTTCATCCATGCCTTTTGTACAGGCAAGGGTATTTGTGCCGTCGATGTTCATGGCGCACGACCCGCAAATGCCTTCACGGCAAGAACGACGAAGTGTTAGCGTTGGGTCGATGTTGTTCTTGATCCATAAAAGACCATCCAGAACCATCGGACCGCAATCATCCATATCAACAAAGTAGGTATCGATAGACGGGTTTTGACCGTCATCCGGAGACCAGCGATAAATCCGGAATTCACGAAGGTTCGATGCACCTTCCGGCTTCGGCCAGGTTTTGCCTTCGTTGATTGTGGAGTTCTTTGGGAGTGCGAGTTCAACCATGTTTAAACCTTGTTGTTTTCAAGAGCTTCAGCCTGTTTTTCTGCGGTCTTTTCTTGCAGATAATAAAAAAGCTGTACTGTAATCATAAAAAATATGAAGCCGGTGATGAGCGTTACTGCCCAGGATGCAACGCTTGTGATGTTTTGAAGGCCGAGATATTCACCCGTGGCAACTTCAAGAATTTTGAACACCACAACAAGCCCGGCCAGCATCCAAAGATTTTTGGATATTTTGGCTATACCAAAGGCAATAATGCCATTGATAATGAGACCGACTGTGATTGCGATAATCGTGTTCACTTAAAGTGCTCCTAGTAAACGCGTGCTTTTGGCAGAATTTTCTTTGGATCAATGCCGCCGTCTTTTTGGGCCAGCAGCGGTTTGATGTTCACACCACGATAGGTGAGTTTGACCTTGCCTTTATCGTTGATGGTCGCCAAAGAATGCTTGCGCCAGTTCTTGTCGTCACGATCCTTGTAGTCTTCATGGGCATGGGCGCCGCGGCTTTCCTTGCGGGCATGTGCTCCATAAACTGTCGTGATTGCGGATGGCATAAGATTATCAAGTTCGAGCGTTTCAACCAGATCCGAGTTCCAGATCATGGAACGGTCAGTGACCTTGATATCTGCCAGTTTTTTCCACGCAGCATCCATGCGTTTGCAACCTTGCTTCAAGGTTTCATCAGTACGGAATACTGCAGCGTCTTCCTGCATAATACGTTGCATTTCATCGCGAAGAACAGCGGTTGGTGTGCCGCCATCTGCATGACGTCTTGCATCAAAGCGATCCATGATTTTTTCACATGCCTTCGGATTTGGCATTGCCATGGGTGCTTCGCGATCAATAGTTTTGCCAGCTTTAATCGCGGCTGCACGTCCAAATACCACAAGATCAATCAGGGAGTTTGAACCCAGGCGATTGGCACCATGAACTGATGCACAGGCAGCTTCACCCACAGCCATAAGGCCGGGAACCGTAGCATTTGGTGATTTTGCAGTTGGGTTTAAAACCTCACCCCAATAATTTGTTGGAACGCCGCCCATGTTGTAGTGAACCGTGGGAAGAACCGGGATGGGTTCCTTGTTAAGATCAACACCGGCAAAAATTCTTGCTGATTCAGATATGCCCGGCAGACGCTGAGCCAGGGTTTCCGGTGGCAGGTGGTTTAGGTGCAGGTGGATGTGGTCACCTTTTGCGCCAACTCCGCGGCCTTCACGAATTTCCATGGTCATACAGCGCGAAACAACATCGCGGGAGGCAAGGTCTTTGTAGGTAGGAGCGTAACGCTCCATAAAGCGTTCACCTTCCGAGTTCGTCAGATAGCCGCCTTCACCGCGCGCGCCTTCTGTAATCAAACAGCCTGCGCCATAAATGCCGGTTGGGTGAAATTGCACGAACTCCATGTCTTGTAACGGAAGGCCCGCGCGAGCGACCATGCCATTGCCATCACCCGTACAGGTATGTGCAGACGTTGCCGAGAAATATGCACGACCATAACCACCCGTTGCGAGCACCACCATCTTGGCGTTGAAGCGGTGGATTGTGCCATCGTCCAGGTTCCAGGCGATGATGCCGGTACAAGTGCCATCGTCTGACATGATCAAATCAATGGCGAAATATTCGATATAGAATTCTGCGTTATGTCTTAGGGATTGGCCATAAAGCGTGTGCAGGATTGCGTGACCAGTTCGGTCAGCTGCGGCACAGGTTCGCTGTACGGGCGGGCCCTCGCCATATTCAGTTGTGTGACCGCCAAACGGGCGCTGGTAAATCTTGCCTTCTTCGGTACGAGAAAACGGAACACCGTAATGTTCCAATTCATAAACTGCTTCTGGTGCTTCCTGTGCAAGATATTCCATTGCATCAACATCGCCCAGCCAGTCAGAACCCTTGACCGTGTCGTATAAATGCCATTGCCAGCTATCAGGACCCATATTGCCAAGCGAAGCTGCAATGCCGCCTTGTGCTGCTACCGTGTGCGAGCGGGTTGGAAATACTTTGGTTACGCAGGCTGTCGACAGACCTTGCTCTGCCATGCCTAAAGTTGCGCGGAGGCCAGCACCGCCAGCACCAACCACAACAACATCGTGGTAATGGTCTACAAATTCATAAGTCTTGCCGTTATGGGTGTCTTTTGTCTTTTTTGTGGTTGCCATCTTTAAGATTAGCCTCCGAAACCGAGTTTAAGAACTGCAAATGCGCTGGCGATGCCAATGGCTGAGCAGAAGAAAATATTGAGCATTACGCAAAGAACCTTCGCGCCTTCTGAATGGATGTAGTCTTCGATGATAACCTGCATTCCCAACTTCATGTGGACGCATACAGAAAGGATAACACCGAGCATCACAAAAGCAAGGAAGGGATGCGACAAGGTTGCAACAACCTCTGCATGCGGTGCACCGTTTAGCGAAACAACAATCCAGATGAAAAATAAAATGAGCGGAATATTGGCAACAGCGGTAATTCGTTGACGCCAAAAATGATCGGTTCCTTCCTTGGCTGAACCAAGGCCTCGAACCTTACCCAAAGGAGTGCGCATATCTGACATGATGATCTCCTTATCGAACCATATAGCCGATGATCCAGATCAGGATCGTGGCTGCAATTGAAAATACCCAGGTTAGCTTGGCAAGTTTGGTGGTGAAGTGCTTGTCAAAACCCTTGCCCATGTCCCACATCAGGTGGCGAAGCCCGCCCGCCAGATGGTGCATTAGCGCCCAAGTATAACCGAATAAAACCAGACGCCCGAAAAAAGAACCGAAAAACCCGTTTACCCATTCAAAATAGGCAGGTGAGGTTGCTGCCGCAAAGAGCCACCAGGCAACCAGCAATGTGCCGAAATAAAGCGCTGCGCCGGTAATGCGGTTGACGATGGACGCCACCATGGTCGGGATTGGTTTATAAATGGACAAATGGGGGGAAAGCGGCCGCTTGTCCTGCAGCTCGATATTTGACATTTTGCCTGCCTTTGGTGCTGTTTCGGGTTTTTCACCCAACTCTTCTTAGTGATCTTTTAAAGGGTTAGCAGGCCCACGTCAAAACATACATTAGTATTGTGATGTGGTTGGGCGATTTTTGTATGTGGTGAGGGGATACTGGCGAGTATGTCCGCTACTAAGTGAACCGCCGCTTGTTTGTCGGAGGGCGTTTTGTTCAAATGTTAAGCGACTA
>JAALLB010000181.1 GCA_011087745.1 Hyphomicrobiales bacterium
ATAAAAACCCCTTAACCGCACTTTCTAATTCAACGTTCGGTAACTTGGCAATACCCTTTCGAAATGTGATAATGTGAAAAATTCTTAAACGAAGCAGTAACCATAAGCTTGCTAAACACTTAAAAGTTTATCGATATTATTTAGAATTTTGGAGAATTTGATGCTTGAGATATTAACAATCGACAACCTTTTGACCCTGTTAATGCTTATTTTGCTTCAAGTCGTTTTAGGCTTTGATAACCTTCTTTATGTGGCAATTGAGTCCAAACGCGCACCTTTAGAGAGCCAACGCAAGGTTCGGCAATTGGGAATTGGCATGGCAATTGTAATGCGTATTGTTCTGCTGTTTGTCATAATTCAGGCAATTGGCTTTTTCCAAGATTCACTCTTCAAAATAGATTTCAAGGGCTTTGTTGAAGGTGATTTCAGTGGTCATGCCCTGATTGTTTTGTTTGGGGGCGCATTTATTATCTGGACCGCGGTGAAAGAGATTATGCATATGCTTTCAATTCACCATATTGAGGGAGATGACAGTGCCGGACTTAAATCCGTTCCTTCAGTAATTTTCTCAATTGTTCTAATGAACCTGGTTTTCTCATTTGATTCAATCTTATCTGCGATTGCACTGACCGATGTCTTTGTGGTGATGGCCGTAGCGATCATTGTTACGGGCATCTTGATGATAGTCATGGCTGACAAGGTTGCTGATTTTTTGAAGAAGAACCGAATGTATGAAGTACTTGGCTTATTTATTTTGTTTATCGTCGGAATTCTACTTGTTTCTGAAGGAGGGCATTTGGCCCATATCAAGTTGCTTGGATACCTGGTTGAAGCGATGTCAAAATCAACCTTCTACTTTGTACTTGTGATCTTGATCGTTGTGGATGTCGTGCAGAGCCAATATCAAAAGCGTTTGATGAAGCAGCATGAAGCTGAGATTAATGATCCGAATGTGCTCGCTGATTAGGTTCTAGCCAAATCGTTTGTCGAGCCATAAGACAAACTCTTGCATGACTTCGCCGCGATTAAGCTCGTTGAGGGCTTCGTGGCGGTTGTCCTAGTGAATGATCAAGCCAATGTCTTTGATGCCTGACTTCTTTAAACGGTCATGAAGGCGTTCTACTGCTCTACCATTATCAGAGCAGGGGTCTTTGCCACCTGCGAGCATGTGAATTGGCAGGTCATCTCGGATTTTCGAGATCTCAATATCTTCGGCTCCGGTCTGGATGCCTTCCAGCAAGTCTCCCCACAAACTGTTGGTGGCATCAAAGCCGCAAAGAGGATCTGCAAGGTATTTATCGACTTCACCTTCGTCGCGTGAAAGCCAGTCTGACTGAGTTCTGTTTGGTTTAAACTTTTTGTTCCAATCCTCAAAAGCCAATTTTTTGGCAACCTGGCTGGGAACGTCTGATCCCTTGAACATGCGTTCCAACTTGAGAAGAAAGCCATAGACTGAGAGTAGAAGTCCGCCGTCTACACCTGAATTCCATAGCGCGCTTGCTGTGATTTTATCAGAGTGCTGAATGCAATAGTTTAAGCCCACGATTGCACCCATGGAATGGCCAAAGTAAATAATAGGCAAGTCGGGGTAAAGTTTGCGAGCTTCATCGTTTACTGCATCTACATCTGCAATGACTTTGCTCCAACCATCTGACTTGCCAAACTGACCCAAGGGGGCGTCTGGCGCAGTGGTATGGCCGTGTCCCCGGTGGTCGTGACCAATTGTATGATAGCCATTGGCAGCGAGGAAAGTGGCAAAGCGTTCGTATCGATCAATATGCTCGCACATTCCGTGATTGATATGAATGACAGCTTTTGCCTTGCCTTTTGTTTCAATTTTATAAAGTTGAAGTTCAGCACCGGTTGAACTGATTAGTTTTGATTTCTTGAATTTCATTAGGAAGGCGTTGAGGCGATGAGGGTTTCGATTTCCTGATCAGAAAAGCCGAGTGCTCTGCCGATTTCCAGTATGCGATTTTCTTCAGAGCGCACAATTTCCAAATCACTGACCATAACTTTCTGGCAGCTTTGAATGATGGTTCGTTTCATTGCAGGACTGATGTATGAGCGATTTCGTGTGATACGTTCTTCAATGTCGAAATGATCATCAAATTCTGATAGTATTTCACGGACTTCTTCGTCCCTAATTTTCATACCCAGCATTTCTTCGTAAATGCCTGCAATGGTATCAACTTCTTCCTGCCTGATGCGTTTGTCCGCGACGGCTACAACGCCCATTGATTGTATGATGGCATGAATTTCTATCGCGCCATCTTCTTCGCGATCTGCAGTGTCATCCTTGTAAGAATTTATAGAAGTCATTGTCTGTTTGCTTTCTTTCTTGTTCCCTCTTTGGCTAAATCCAAAAAGTGTGAACAGTGCCCCAATAATTATGCCGCCGAAACCAAAGGCTGCTATTAGTGGTTTTTCCAATTCATAGCCACCGTATAGATTATATATACTCATGCAGATGAACAAAAGTCCGAGTATTATGTAGAATAATGCTCTCATGTTTCATGATGTCTCTTATTTTCACTGCTTGGCAACACTACGCTTGAATTTATGCTCTTCAAAGCGTAAATCGTTCAATAAATAATTTAATCACAATTTGTGTTGCACGGAGAAGCATTTATGGCGCGCCAGTTTATCTATCACATGGCAGGACTTTCAAAGACTTACGGGACCGAGAAAATTCTGGAAGATGTACATCTGTCTTTTTATCCGGATGCCAAGATTGGTATTCTAGGCCCTAACGGTGCGGGTAAATCTACCGTGCTTAGAATTATGGCCGGTCTGGATAAGGAACATACGGGAGAAGCATGGCTTGCCGAGGGTGCAACGTGTGGATATCTGCCTCAGGAACCGCAGCTTGATGAAAGCAAAACAGTTGTAGAAAACGTCATGGAGGGTGTTGCTGACAAGCAGGAAATTCTTGATCGTTATAACGAACTCATGATGATCTACTCAGATGAGACAGCAGAAGAGGGGGCTGCGCTTCAGGATCAGATCGATGCACAAAACCTTTGGGATCTGGATAGCCAGGTTGAAATGGCCATGGAAGCTTTGCGCTGCCCGCCAAGCGATAGCTCGGTAACGGACCTCTCCGGTGGTGAAAAGCGTAGAGTAGCGCTTTGCAAGCTTTTGCTTTCTGCACCTGATCTTCTGCTACTTGATGAACCAACCAACCATCTAGATGCTGAAACCATTGGTTGGCTTGAAAAGCACCTTCGCGAATATCCGGGCTCTGTCTTGATGATCACCCACGATCGTTACTTCCTTGATAACGTCACGGGTTGGATTTTGGAGCTCGCCCGCGGTCGCGGCATTCCTTATGAGGGCAATTACACAGCTTACCTTGATGCGAAAGCCAAGCGTATGAAACAAGAGGGCCGTGAAGAAGCTTCCCGTCAAAAAGCAATTGCTGCAGAAGCTGGCTGGATTTCATCAAGCCCGAAAGCCCGTCAGGCTAAATCAAAAGCGCGTATTAAAGCGTATGATGAGTTGGTTAAGGCAGCAAATGACCGTACACCGCAGAACGCACAGATTATCATCCCGGTGGGTGAGCGATTGGGTGATGTGGTAATTGAAACTGAAGGTTTAACAAAGGCTTATGGCGATAAGCTGTTGATTGACGATCTGACGTTCAAACTGCCTCCAGGTGGCATTGTCGGGGTTATCGGACCAAACGGTGCTGGTAAGACCACACTTTTCCGGATGATCACTGGTCAGGAAACACCGGATAGTGGCTCAATCCGCATTGGGGATACGGTTGATCTTGGTTACGTTGACCAGAGCCGCGATGCATTGGGTGCTGACAAAACAGTTTGGGAAGAAATTTCTGAAGGAAATGACATCATCAAACTTGGCAAGCACGAGCTTAACTCTCGTGCCTATTGTTCAACCTTCAACTTTAAGGGCGGCGACCAACAGCAAAAAGTTGGAACGTTATCAGGTGGTCAAAGAAACCGTGTTCACCTTGCCAAAATGTTGAAATCAGGCAGCAATGTCATTCTGCTCGATGAGCCGACCAATGATCTGGACACAGAAACACTGGCAGCGCTTGAAGATGCATTGGAATCATTCGCAGGCTGTGCCGTGGTTATCTCTCACGACCGGATGTTCCTCGACAGACTGGCAACCCATATTCTTGCCTTTGAAGGTAATTCTCACGTGGAGTGGTTTGAAGGAAACTATGAAGATTACGAGCAAGATAAAATCAGACGCCTGGGCGCTGATGCGGTTAACCCGAAGCGAGTGACTTACAAGCCGCTGACGCGGTAGATTAACTTTCCAATTGCGGAAGTATCAAAAAATGAATTAGGCTTTTCAGAGGTAATGCCAAGTTGATTTCAGGATTTATCTCTGATATAGGGTGGGCTATGAATATTCCTGTTACTATGCCCCGTTTGAAGGGCTTCCGTTAT
>JAALLB010000182.1 GCA_011087745.1 Hyphomicrobiales bacterium
TCGTATCATATCACACCAAAACATTCGGGTTTTGGAGTAGGATGGGTATATCCATAAATTTTAGAACTTTCATAAATTACCTTCAATAACTATCAAAGCAGCCACGCAAAGAAAAGGCGGCGCTCCAGAAACGAAACGCCGCCTTGATTTCAAAATTGTAGTTTTGCTTATGCTAGGTCAAATCGATCAAGGTTCATTACCTTGTTCCAGGCAGCTATAAAGTCAGCCTTAAATTTGTCGTTCGCACCGTTTTGCGCATAAACTTCACCAATTGACCTAAGAATTGAGTTAGAGCCAAAAACCAGGTCAGCTCGTGTGCCAGTAAATTTAACATCACCAGATGCACGGTCACGGCCTTCAAACATCTCTTCAGAGTCGTCCGTTGCTTTCCATTCAATTCCCATATCAAGTACATTGACGAAGAAATCATTGCTCAATGTGCCAGGCTTGTCTGTAAATACACCGTGCTTGGAACCATTAGCATTCGCATCCAAAGAACGAAGACCAGCAACCAACACACTCATTTCTGGAGCGCTTAGGGATAACAGTTGCGCCTTGTCTACAAGAAGAGCTTCTGTTGAGCGGGGATCACTCGTGTTCTTATAGTTACGGAAGCCATCAAATGTTGGCTCCAGAACCTCGAATGATTCAACATCAGTATTATCTTGAGTTGCATCAGTTCGACCTGCAGTGAAAGGTACTGAGTTTCCAGATACCTTTTCAATAGCAGCACAACCACCAAGTACGATTAGATCGGCAAGAGAAACATTAAGACCACAATCATTCTGGATAGTTTCAAGCTGTGCAATCACGCTTGCAACATCAGAAGAAGTGTTGATTTCCCAATCTTTCTGAGGAGCAAGGTTGATGCGAGCACCATTTGCACCACCACGTAGGTCTGAACCACGGAAAGTAGATGCAGATGCCCAAGCTGTGTTCACAAGCTGTGAAACTGATAGTCCAGAAGCCAGGATTTTTTCTTTCAACGTTGCAACATCAGCATCAGTAATCATTGCACCTTCATGCGATGGTACTGGGTCTTGCCAGATCAGTTCTTCAGAAGGAACTTCTTCACCTTGGTAATTCGCAATAGGTCCCATGTCGCGGTGCGTAAGTTTGTACCAGGCACGAGCATAGGCATCAGCAAATTCATCTGGATTTTCCAGGAAGTTTTGAGAAATTTTTGCAAATCCGGGATCCAGCTTCAGTGCCATATCAGCAGTCGTCATCATCAAGGCCTGTGATTTTGAAGCATCGTGTGCCTGTGGTGCTTGTGGTGCATTTGAGGCAGCAGTTGGTGTCCATTGAACATGGCCAGCAGCACTTGTTGTTTGTTCCCAGTCATTGCCAAGAAGAACCTCAAAATACTCCATATTCCATTTGTTTGGTGTTGGTGTCCAAGCACCTTCAAATCCGGCAGTAGTTGTATCGTCACCTTTGCCTTCGCCATGGCTGTTTATCCAGCCAAAACCCATTTGTGCCATTGCAGCACCTTCTGGTTCCGCGCCAACTGCATCTTCTGGGCCAGCGCCGTGACCCTTACCAAACGTATGACCACCAGCTACCAGAGCAACGGTTTCATAATCATTCATTGCCATGCGTCCGAATGTATCGCGAATATCAAATGCTGATTTTAGGGGATCAGGATTTCCGTTCGGTCCTTCCGGGTTAACGTAGATTAGGCCCATTTGAACAGCACCCAGTGGTGTCGCAAGGTCACGTTCACCGGTGTAACGTTTGTCATCAAGCCATTCTGTCTCGGGACCCCAATAAATGTCTTCTTCAGGTTCAAATACATCTGCACGGCCGCCGCCAAATCCAAAAGTTTTGAAACCCATTGATTCCATTGCAACATTGCCTGCAAGGATCATCAGATCAGCCCAGGAAATTTTATTACCGTATTTCTGTTTAACCGGCCAGAGAAGGCGACGAGCTTTATCCAGATTGCCATTGTCCGGCCAGCTGTTTAGAGGAGCAAAGCGTTGTGAACCGGAACGAGCACCACCACGACCATCGTAAGTGCGGTATGTACCAGCACTGTGCCATGCCATCCGAACAAATAGACCACCATAATGACCATAGTCAGCTGGCCACCAGTCTTGGGAATCAGTCATTAAATCTGTCAGGTCTCTTTTGAGTGCTTTTAGATCAAGATTCTTGAATTCTTCAGCATAGTTAAATGCTTCACCCAACGGGCCAACCTGCGGAGCATTCTGATTAAGAATTTTCAGGTTTAACTGGTTTGGCCACCAATGTTGAATTGCCGTGCTTCCCATTGAGTTAGCTTGCTTGTTACCACCATGCATTACGGGGCATTTGCCCGGGGTCATTTCGTTCATATCTCGCTCCAGTGCTCCAGTGTTAGTTCTATTATGAAATTTCGAAAAATAATTCTGCACAAAGATCATGATTTTCTCATGACGCTTCGCTCTCCTGTAAAATTTCTATCAAACAATATTGATTAGGTGAAGTTGTGTTTTCTGATCAATCCTATAAGAATTTCTTATGAACAAACTCACGCTGAAACAACTGAGATATTTCGAAGCCTTGGCCAAAGAAGGTCATTTTGGTAGGGCGGCTGACGTTTGTGCAATTTCTCAACCAGCGCTCTCGATGCAAATAAAGGAACTGGAGGAAATACTTGGATCTACCCTGTTTGAAAGAAACGCCAGACAAATACGCTTAACAGGTTTTGGTGAGGATTTTTCGCTTCGAGCCAAAGAAATACTGCGCTCCGTGGATGAGCTTTCAGAGTTCGCACAGGCAACAATGGATAGCTTCTTGGCACGGGTACGGATTGGAATAATTCCAACTATTGCACCCTATCTGCTGCCCAAAATTATGGGTAACCTAACCTATGAGTATCCAACTCTGGATATTCAGATACGGGAAACCCAGACTGAAAAATTGATAGAAGAACTGGAGGAGGGACGAATCGATACAGCAATTCTGGCGCTTCCAATCGCTGAACCATCTTTAACCGAAATCCCTTTGTTCGATGAGGAGTTCGTTTTGGTTAGAAACGAGGATGATCATGACAAACCAGTTCCTGATAGCGAAGAATTACGTGAAATGCGCTTATTGTTGTTGGAAGAAGGTCATTGTTTTCGAGATCAGGCTCTTTCATTTTGTAATATCCGATCCGGGCTACCAAAAGAGGGGCTTGAAGGAAGTTCGCTTTCAACCTTGGTGCAAATGGTCGGCGCAGGCTTGGGCATTACGCTAATCCCAGAAATGGCGGTTCCGGTTGAAACCCGTTCGGCATCTGTTGCCATAGCACGTTTTAAGGAGCCAAAACCAAAGCGAATGATAGGCATGATCTGGCGCAAATCAAGCTCAATGGTTGAGCAGCTTGAAGAGATTTCGAAAATTGTTAAACGGTCTGCAGTAAACTTGGATGGCTAGAAAACAGACCTTTTGTTGAATTCAAACTTTACAGGTCGAAAGTATCCAGTCCCGAATAAGTTCAGCTTGCGGAGAAATCTTTTGGTTCTTTGACCACACAAGATAAAATCCCACTCCCGTTTCCCAGGACCATTCTTTGCGTCCAACTAAAACACCTTGCTCTATCAGCGGGTCAGTTTGGTGCTGCCAGCCAAACGCAAAACCTTCTCCGGCAATTGCTGCTTGTAAGACGAGCGCATAATCATTGAGACTAATACCGGATGTTGGTTGTTCAAAGAGTACATTAAAACTTGCAAACCAATCCTTCCATGTTGGTCGGTCCCGTATTGGTTCTTCCAGCTGGATCAACCGTTCATTTGGTAGGTTGGCTACAGTTTTTAAATTTATCGCAGAAGCCATTACGCGCGGGCTTGCAACCGGATAAATAACCTCCTTGTCGATAAATGCAGAATGACAATCCGCCCAATCACCATGCCCGCGACGAATTGCGAGGCTGATGTTTTCCGCATCAATATTCAGTTCCCGGTCACTGCTTTGTAAACGAAGATCGATATTAGGATGAGCTTTTCGTAAGTCACGTAACCTTGGCATCATCCAGTAAAAATTAAACGCCGATGAAGCGTTTAGCGTAACTTGCTCATGGTGCGCCGTGTTGTGAATTGCTTGGGCTGATACCAGAAGTTGATCAAATACCCTTGAAACATCAGAAAAAAATCGCTTTCCCGACGCTGTTAAAGTAACGCGCCTATGGGTGCGTTCAAATAGAGCGACACCCAATGAGCTTTCCAACTGCTTTACTGAAGCACTAATAGCCGGCTGTTGAACGTTCAATTCTTCCGCAGCAAGGGTGAATGAACCATGCCTGGCCGCAGCTTCGAAAGCTACCAGGTGTTTTGGTGATGAAAGAAGTTTCCATAGATTTTGCATATACCCATCCTACTCCAAAACCCGAATGTTTTGGTGTGATATGATACGAAAGT
>JAALLB010000183.1 GCA_011087745.1 Hyphomicrobiales bacterium
AGCCTGAAACGTCAACCCCAAATAATCAGATTTTCAAGGACTCGGAGTATACCTCAAAATTACTAACAAATTTAAATTAGTCAGCCAAGCCGTCTAAAAAACGCTTCATTCGTGTAAAAAACCCTGTTGATTCCGGACTGTTATCTTCAGAAGAAATTTGTTCGAACTCTTCAAGCAACTCACGTTGACGCTTGCTCAATTTTTGTGGCGTTTCGGTGACAACCTGTATGTAAAGATCACCAATGTCACTTGAACGCATAATTGGCATGCCCTTGCCACGCAATCTAAATTGCTTGCCGGTTTGAGTGCCTTCGGGAACTTTTACGCGAGACTTTGTGCTATCCAAGCAGGCAACTTCAAATTGCCCACCAAGTGCAGCTGTTGCCATTGAAATTGGTATTTTACAGAAAAGATCCGCACCATCACGCTGGAAGAACTCATGAGGTTGTATGCTCAAGAAGATATAAAGATCACCAGATGGGCCACCTCGTGCTCCTGCTTCACCCTCACTACCAAGACGAATGCGAACACCATCTTCGATGCCAGCTGGTATATCGACACTTAAAGTACGTTCTTTAGTGACCCGGCCCTGGCCCGAACAATCATTGCACCGATCAGAAATTGCTTCGCCGCGGCCCTGACATTCAGGGCAAGTGCGTTCAACTGAGAAGAAACCTTGCGAAGCTCGAACACGGCCTACGCCGCCACACGTATTACACGTGACTGGTGAAGAACCAGGTTTGGCACCTGATCCAGAACAAGTATCACAGCTAACAGCTGTCGGAACACTGATCTCAGCTGACTTGCCGTTGTAAGCATCTTCCAGTGAGACTTCCATGTTATATCGAAGGTCTGCACCACGTTCGCGGCCGCCTGATCGTGCACCGTCGCCACGGCGACCAGCGCCGCCGCCCATCATTTCACCAAAGATGTCTTCGAAAATGTCTGAGAAACCGCCTGCGCCACCGCCGAAGCCGCCACCACCAAAACCACCGCCTTGTTCAAAGGCTGCATGACCATATTGATCATAGGCCGCGCGTTTTTGTGGGTCTTTTAAAACTTCGTAAGCTTCGTTAATTTCTTTAAATTTAGCTTCGGCAGCTGCATCATCAGGATTGCGATCTGGATGGTGCTTCATTGCCATTTTTCGAAAAGCGCTTTTCAGCTCTTTATCGCTAGCGCTCTTAGAGGCACCCAGTAGCTCATAATAATCAGCCTTTGACATTTGGAGCCGATCCTATCTTTACAAAAAAGCCTTCGGCGCACATGATTTTGTGCACGCCAAAGGCATATTGATACAACCGAACTTACGCAGACTTCTTGTCGTCGTCTTCGTCGATCTCTTCAAAGTCAGCGTCAACTACATCTTCATCTTCACGTGCAGCATCTGCTGCAGCGTCAGCTTCTGCAGCTTCATCTTGTGAAGCTTCATACATTGCTTGACCCAATTTCATGGATGCAGTTGCAAGGACTTCCGTCTTGGCTTTGATTTCTTCAGCGTCCGGCTCTTCTGCCTCAACCAATTCTTTCAAACCAGTGATTGCAAGTTCAATGTCATTGCGCTCTTCTTCAGAAACCTTATCACCATATTCTTCCAAAGATTTCTCAGCAGAATGGATAAGTGTTTCAGCCTGGTTTTTAGATTCAACAGATTCACGGCGAGCCTTATCAGCATCCGCATTAGCTTCCGCATCCTTGACCATTTGTTCGATGTCTTCATCAGAAAGACCGCCAGAGGCTTGAATTGAAATCTGGTGCTCTTTGCCTGTGCCCTTGTCTTTTGCAGACACGTTCACGATACCGTTTGCATCAATATCAAATGTAACTTCAATTTGCGGAATACCGCGCGGTGCTGGTGGGATACCAACAAGGTCAAATTGACCCAGCATTTTGTTATCCTGAGCCATTTCGCGTTCACCCTGTGATACGCGAATTGTAACCGCATTCTGATTGTCTTCAGCAGTTGAGAACGTTTGAGACTTGTTCATTGGAATTGTGGTGTTGCTATCAATAAGACGTGTGAACACGCCGCCCAATGTTTCAATACCCAATGAAAGAGGCGTCACATCCAGAAGAAGTACGTCTTTTACATCACCTTGAAGAACACCAGCTTGAATTGCTGCACCCATTGCAACCACTTCATCAGGGTTAACACCCTTATGTGGTTCCTTACCAAAAAACTCTTTTACTGTTTCCTGAACTTTCGGCATGCGTGTCATACCACCAACAAGAACCACTTCATCAATCTCAGCAGCTTTAAGACCTGCGTCTTTAAGTGCTTCAGACATTGGCTTTACAGTGCGCTTAACAAGATCAGCAACAAGAGCCTCAAATTTTGCGCGTGTTAGCTTCATGGTCATGTGTTTTGGACCAGATGCATCAGCTGTAATAAACGGAAGGTTGATTTCTGTTTGTGCAGAAGAAGACAATTCAATTTTCGCTTTTTCAGCAGCTTCCTTCAAACGCTGTAGAGCCATCTTGTCTGTTTTCAAATCGATAGAATTTTCTTTTTTGAATTCTGCAGCCAAATAATCGACCAGAACCATATCGAAATCTTCACCACCAAGGAAAGTATCGCCATTGGTTGATTTAACTTCAAAAACACCATCGCCAATTTCCAGAATGGAAACATCGAACGTACCGCCACCAAGGTCATAAACCGCGATTGTCTTGCCGTCGTTTTTCTCCATGCCGTATGAAAGAGCAGCAGCTGTTGGTTCGTTGATAATACGAAGTACTTCAAGACCAGCAATCTTGCCTGCATCTTTTGTTGCTTGGCGCTGCGCATCGTTAAAGTAAGCAGGAACCGTGATAACCGCCTGTGTTACTTTTTCACCCAAGTAAGCCTCAGCAGTTTCCTTCATCTTTTGAAGGATCATCGCCGATACTTGTGAAGGTGAATATTTTTCGCCCTTGGCTTCCACCCAAGCGTCGCCATTGTCACCCTTGACTATTTCGTAAGGAACAAGCTTTTGGTCTTTCTTGACTGTTTTATCATCAAAACGACGACCAATCAGACGTTTTACCGCAAAAAGCGTGTCGATTGGGTTTGTAACAGCCTGACGTTTTGCAGGTTGACCTACAAGACGTTCACCATCATCCCCAAACGCAACCATTGAAGGCGTTGTACGTGCACCTTCCGCATTTTCAATAACTTTAGCTTCTTTGCCATCCATGACAGCAACACATGAATTTGTTGTACCTAAATCGATACCAATAACTTTAGCCATTATACTCTCCTTAAACAGCAGACTGAATAGACCCTTACGGCATCCAAGGCAAATCATGTGACTGCCACATCCAGCACCCGGTTAGACTGGAACTTTCTAAGATTTTGCGATTTCCCCGTTTTGGCAAATACGGGACAAACCGCAGTTGGTGCTATATAAGAAGGCTTGGCGACTTGTGCAAGGGATTGTAAGCGCTAAATTTATAAGAATTTTGGAATGAGCAAAAAAATGCAAGTAGAAGACCTCCCATACGGTGCAAAATGGGTGCCCCAATGCCTTGATAGGCTTGAGCAGGAAGCTCTAGTAGATCAAATTCGCCAAATAGCGGCTGAGGCTCCACTTTTTGTCCCCAGAATGCCTAAAACAGGCAAGCCAATGTCAGTGCGCATGACAAATTGCGGACCACTTGGATGGGTTACTACCAAAGAAGAAGGTTATCGATACCAATCAAAACATCCTGAAACTGGCAGGCCTTGGCCTGATATCCCACAAAAGTTGTTGGAATTATGGAGTGAATACGCCGATTATCCCTTGCCGCCACAGGCCTGCCTTGTAAACTTCTATGAAGCCTCAGCAAAAATGGGCCTGCACCAGGATAAAGACGAAGAAAATTTTGAAGCGCCCGTTCTTTCAATCTCTTTGGGAGACACCTGCCTTTTCAGGATTGGCGGCAAGAACCGAAAAGACCCAACCAGATCTTTTAAGCTTACAAGCGGAGACGTTATGCTTTTGACGAACGATTCACGATTGGCTTATCATGGTGTGGATCGAATTTATCCAGGCACCTCTAGTTTACTGAAAAGAGCGGGACGAATTAACCTGACACTACGGCGGGTATTGCAATAATTGCCTTGAAAGCAAGCCAGACATTCGCTTTTAGTTTAAATCTCCGCTTCATATAAATTTAAACCTTTACTGGCATTGTATACTGAGTAATTTCTGGGAAACAGTATGCGCCAATTCGATACAAAATCCATCCAAACACCTACAGTTGATGTGATAGGTTTTGAGTCCAATTCCTATGCTCAAAAGCTTAAGGACTTTTTCTTCAATGCTTTAAAGAATGATGGATATACCCATCCTACTCCAAAACCCGAATGTTTTGGTGTGATATGATACGA
>JAALLB010000004.1 GCA_011087745.1 Hyphomicrobiales bacterium
ACTTTCGTATCATATCACACCAAAACATTCGGGTTTTGGAGTAGGATAGGTATAGTGAACAAAATAGTACTCGATTCGATACCCAAATATGAAATCACTTGATACAACTTCCTATGGACGTGACGGACTTGCTTCATATGCTTGTCATGCGAGTGAAAGCAGGGGACGTCTTTTTTATGAGCCAGAAAGCCCAACAAGGACGCCTTTTCAACGAGATCGTGATCGTATTATTCATTCGACTGCCTTCAGACGGCTAAAACACAAGACCCAGGTCTTTGTGCATCATGTCGGAGACCACTATCGAACGCGGTTGACCCATTCCATCGAAGTTTATCAGATTGCCAGGTCTCTTGCTCGCGCATTGCAAGTTGATGAGGATTTAGCGGAATCTCTGGCGCTCTCACATGATTTTGGACATACGCCCTTTGGCCACGTGGGAGAGGATGTTCTTGATGAGCTAATGCAAGATTATGGTGGATTTGATCATAATGCACAGTCGCTGCGTATAGTGACGATGCTGGAGCAACAATATGCCGAGTTTGATGGGTTGAACCTTTGTTGGGAAACTCTCGAAGGCTTGGTAAAACATAACGGTCCCGTTGTCGGAGAGGTGCCTGATACTTTTATTAATTTCAATGAGTTATGGGACTTGGAACTTGATACTCACGCCAGTTTAGAGGCGCAATGCGCAGCTGTTGCCGATGATATAGCCTATAACGCGCATGATTTGGATGACGGACTAAGAGCAAAACTGTTTGGGCTAGATGAATTAACGGAGATACCTCTTGTCGGTGAAGCACTTGAGGTTGTCGAAAATAAATATCCAGGCCTGGAAGTTCATCGTATGCGTCACGAAATAGTACGCAGGCAAATTACTGCCATGGTTGAGGATGTTATCGTAAATGCAAAGAACAATTTGAGTGAGTTAGAACCCGCATCCACTTCAGATATCAGGCATTGCAGGAAAACCATCGTTAGGTTTAGTGATTCAATGCAAACCAAAGAGGCGGGTATCAAAAGGTTTTTGTTTGATAAAATGTACCGCTCTCCAGGTGTGCTGAAGATGCGAAAGGGCGCTGAAAAAATTATACGAGATTTATTTAGAGTTTACCTAAATGAAACAGGTGATATGCCAAATGGGCTATTGCGATTGGGCAAGAAGAATCAGTCCAATGACAGGCCGCGCATGATTGCAGATTTTATTGCCGGAATGACCGATAGTTATGCAATTTCCGAGCATGAACGGTTGTTTGACGCAACGCCTGATTTAGGTTAGGCCGTTACGCAACTGCAAAAGGCGATTAAGCGCAAAGCAAACCAATTGAAAAGCACACAATGAATATTTTTTCACAGTTCGAGAATTACATTAAAAAAATATTGGAAGATATTGATATTAATGATGAAACACGACTATTTCTCGATCGAATTTCTGCTGAACCGCCACGCGATGCTTCGCATGGAGACATTTCTACGAACGCGGCCATGGTCATGGCAAAACCTGCAGGCAAAAATCCAAGAGAATTGGCGCAGCTAATTGCTGATGGGTTAGAAAAACTCGATGAAGTATCAGAGGTTTCCATCGCTGGACCGGGATTTATCAATCTTAGGCTGTCTGATGCATTTTGGATTGAACATCTTTCGTCGATGTTCAAGGCAGGCGATCTGTATGGCCGCGGGTTGGTGTCTAATGGCGCGAAAGTAAATGTGGAATTTGTTTCTGCTAATCCAACCGGACCAATGCATGTTGGCCATTGCCGCGGGGCTGTAGTTGGTGATGCGCTTGCCAATTTACTTGATTTTGCCGGTTATGATGTCACGAAAGAATATTACGTTAACGATGCTGGTGGTCAGATCGGGGTTTTGGCTAATTCGCTTTATCATCGGTATCTTGAAGCGCTTGGAGATGATGTGGGAGCAGTGCCAGAAGGGCTGTATCCCGGCTATTATTTAATCCCACCCGCAAAAATGCTTGTTGAAAAACAAGGTGATAAGCTTAAGTCCATGTCAAATGACGAGCGTATGGCTTTGCTGAGAGAAACTTCAATTTCATCGATGATGGCGATGATTAAAGAGGATCTTGCTGCGCTCAATATTCATCATGATGTTTTCTTTTCGGAACGCGAATTGCACGCAAAGAAAGGTGGCAAGTCAACCATCGATACGATGCTCGATAAAATGCGTGACAATGGTCATGTTTATCAAGGAACACTACCGCCGCCAAAAGGTGAAACACCAGAAGATTGGGAAGATCGTGAACAAACGCTCTTTCGATCTACTGCTGTAGGTGATGATGCTGATCGCGCACTTGTAAAATCTGATGGTACTTACACTTATTTTGCAGCGGATGTGGCTTATTTTCAGGATAAGTTCGACCGTGGTTTTGAGCGCATGATTTACGTGCTTGGTGCAGACCATTCCGGTTATGCCAAGCGGTTGAAAGCTGTTTGCAAAGCTGTAGCAGGTGATAAAGCAGAACTTGATGTTCTGTTTTGCCAATTGGTAAAGCTGATGCGTGATGGTGAGCCATTTAAAATGTCAAAGCGCGCAGGTGATTTTATAACACTTCGTGAAGTAGTTGATGAAGTTGGACGTGATGCAGTCCGATTTATGATGCTGTATCGTAAAGCTCAAGCACCGCTCGATTTTGATTTTTCTAAAGTGACCGAACAATCAAAAGATAATCCCGTATTTTATGTACAATATGCGCATGCACGGGTAGCATCTGTTTTCCGCCAGGTTGCGGTAGACTTGCCTGATTTGGATGTAAGTCCAAAAGCTCTTTCAGAAGCTGATTTGGCGCTACTTTCAGATGCTGGTGAAGTCGGTTTAATTCGAAAAGCAGCTGAATTTCCACGAATCATAGAGCAAGCAGCACGTGCGGATGAACCTCACAGGCTTGCTTTTTACCTCTACGAACTTGCTTCAGAGCTGCATTCACACTGGTCCAGAGGCAAAGATTCGCCAGAATTACGGTTTATTAACCACAAAAATGCACAATTGACATTGTCGAGGTTAGTATTATTGCGCAGTATCGCAACAGTTATTGCTTCTGGGCTTGCTATTATTGGTGTTTCTGCTCCAGAAGAAATGCGCTGAAATCAACGCCCCGACAATTTTGGCCACATTCATGTGGTTGAAAGTGATCAAGAGTAGATAGGTTTATGCGTTATGAGTGAACAATTTAAGCAGGATGCGGAATCTCAAGGCCAAGAGATCGAAGATGATCCTCTGGCGGAGTTGGCACGCATCGTTGCAGGTGAGCCGGAATTAAATCCCCAACCGCAAACAACAGTTGCCGAAGAAACACCGGTTGAAGATACTTCGTTGGAAGCTGCTCTGGAAGAGCAATTGATGGGTGAATTTTCTTCTGATGAAATCTCTGCCGAAGAACCTCCTGCAGAGGAGACGGTTGAAGTTGAAGCACCTTCATTTGTTGAAGACATTAATTCCACGGTTGAACAAATCAGCAGTGAGGAAAGTAGCGAGCCAGAAGTTCATTATGAACCAGAGCACATTGAAGTTTCTGCAGAAGCAGAAGCTCCTATTGAGGCTGAAGCTTTCGACCCTGAAATCGGGTTTCAAAATGGTTTGATTGACGCGCTTGAAATGGAGATTGGTGGCGGTCCAGCACCTGAGCCTGTAGAGGAACTGGTTCAAGAATCGGTTCTAGATCCAGTATTGGATATTGCGCAAGTTGAAGAAACCTATCAAACGCCAGTTGAAGAAGCGATTGCACAAGACCCTGTTGCTGAAGTTGAAATGCAAGCTTCAAATATACAGGCTTCATTAGAACAAGAGCTTACTGATCACTTTGAAACGTTTGATGTACCTGATGAAGTTCCAACTGAAGAGCCTATGCCGATTGTTGATGAGCCAGTTGCTTCGATTGAAGAAGACCTGGGTGCTGCGTTTGCCAGTGAGTTTGAACAGATTGCATCGCAACAACTCGAAGAAGGCGTTGCTGTACCAGAAACTGAAGGTTGGACTGAAACAGAGACAGAAGATGCAAATGCTGCTTTCACCGCAGCTGCCAGCCCAGAATTTGTTGCTTCAGAACAAGCTGCTTTTGAAGAAGATTTGGATACAATGGCCCATGATCCAGGGCATGTTGGTTCTGTTGAAAAAATTGCCGCTGTTGAAACAGGCGCTGTTGTTGCCAACGAAAATGGCGGAGGCATGAAGTTTGCGATTGCTGCCTTGGCGCTTGCGTTATTTGCTGGTGCTATTGCTGCGGGTTATGGCTTCCTAGGTGGTGATAATCCAACAGTTGCAACTGGTACGCCAGAAATTATCAAGGCGGATGCCGATCCAGTGAAGGTCAAACCGAAGGATCCAGGTGGTCTTGTTCCGGAAAATCAGGATAATGCTTCTTATGTTGATATAGGCGGCGAAAATTCTGCTGAGGTATCTCAAGAGAAACTTAATTCACAAACCGAAGAACCTTTGATTTTAAACAATGGCAATACTGAAAATATAGAAAATACAGAAGTTGCTGACGCTCCGAAATCAGATGACCGCCTGACTTCCTCAGAAGATTCAGGTGCAACACCTAATGCTGCTAACTCAGCTGTGTTGCCTAAGGTTGTACAAACCGTCGTTGTTAAGCCGGATGGAACAATTATTGCTAAGCCGGCAACTCCAAAGCCTGTAGAAACCGCGCTCAACGAAGTTAAGATTGATCCGTTACCTGAGGTTGAGCCCAAGCCTGTTTCTACACAAGTTATCAAAAAGCCGGAAGCGATAGACGGTGCTAAGTCTACAGGTGACATAACTGTGCCTGTTGCAAGTCCATTGCCTAAGCCTGTTGTAAAGCCAAAACCAGCTCCAGCTAAAAAAGTTGCTGCCGCACCAAAACCAAAAAAGCCGGCAAATACAGCAACAGCTAAGAGTGAATGGGTTGTACAGGTTTCGTCCCAAAGAACACCTGCGGCAGCACAATCCTCATTTTCGAATATGAGAAACAAATATTTTGTATTGCAGGGCCGTGCGATGTCTATTCAACGAGCACAAGTAAATGGCACGACCTATTACCGTGTTCGCGTACAAACGGCATCAAGGGCAGATGCCAATCAGCTTTGTACGAGTTTGGCAACTGCTGGCGGAAGTTGTTTCGTTACTCGCTAGAGCACAGTAAATTTAATTTAAGAAGGCTAAGCATCGGATGCTTAGCCTTTTTTGTTTGGAACTGGGCTGCTTTCTGATAGATTCAAGCTATGGGAATCACTTCTGCAATATTTGGCTGTTCGGGCCTTTCGCTTACCCAGGACGAGCGTGACTTTTTTCATGAAGCTCAGCCGTGGGGGTTTATATTATTTGGTCGAAATGTGGATACACCTGAACAGGTAACAGCACTTGTTGCTGAACTGAAGTCATGTGTTTCGCATGAAGATGTGCCGATCCTAATTGATCAGGAGGGTGGACGCGTTAGAAGATTGCGTCCTCCACATTGGGAAGCATATCCAGCGGGTGAAGTATTTGGCGAGAATTATCATCAAGATAAAAAGCGGGCGCTTCGGTTTGCCTGGTTGCAGTCACGGTTGATGGCCTGTGACCTTCAAAAGCTTGGTATAAATGTTGATTGTCTCCCAGTACTTGATGTTCCTGTTCGGGGAAGTCACGATGTGATTGGTGACCGGGCTTATGGTAGCGAACCCGTCATTGTTAGTGACATTGGATTGGCGGCATCAGAAGGGCTTTTGTCTGGTGGTGTTTTACCTGTGATCAAACACATTCCGGGGCATGGCAGGGCAGGTGTCGACAGTCATAAAGATTTGCCAGTTGTGACGGCTACAATTTCGGAACTGGAAAGATCTGATTTCGAACCGTTCAGACGTTTGAATAAAATGCCGTTGGCCATGACGGCTCATGTTGTCTACACGGCAATTGATACTGATAACCCTGCAACAACTTCAGTGAGAGTCATTAAAGACATAATTCGAGATTATATTGGATTTGATGGTCTTTTGATGTGTGATGATCTTTCCATGCATGCGCTCAAAGGTTCGTTTGAAGAAAGAACTACTGCTTCATTTGATGCTGGTTGTGATGTGGTCCTGCATTGTAATGGCGATTTAAATGAGATGAGACCAATTGCGGCTGCTAGTCCCAAGTTATCTGGGGATTCTTTACGGCGAGCCGGACAAGCAACAGACTTATTTGCTAGTGTAAAAGCATGTGATGAAGATGATTTGCGGAACGAGTTTCGTACTCTTTGTGATGGTGAAACTTATGGCCAAGACCCCACAGAAGCGGGGCATTAAAGAAAAAGTGTTGTTATGACGTCAGGCAATGAAAAAGACTTAGTCTCAATCGCTCAAGGTAGCGATGTTGCTGATGTTTGGGATAATTCTGAAAAAGAGATACTTTCTACGGAGCCACAACTGAAGGTTGATGTTGAAGGTTTTGAAGGGCCGCTTGACCTTCTTTTGGAGTTAAGCCGCCGTCAAAAAGTTGACCTGTCCAAAATTTCCATTCTAGCACTTGCTGAACAATACCTGGAATTTGTTGAGGAAGTTCGCAAACTTCGAATTGAACTTGCTGCTGATTATTTGGTTATGGCCGCATGGCTTGCATTTTTGAAGTCAAAATTACTTTTGCCAGTGGAAGATTCACCTGGTGACGAAATGTCGGGCGAAGAAATGGCCGCACATCTTGCATTTCGTCTTAAACGCCTTGAGGCAATGCGGGAGGCAGGTAAGTGCCTGGTAAACCGTAACAGATTAGGACGTGATTTCTTCGTACGAGGCATTCCGGAACCCATTCAAATCGACAAGAAGAAAGATTTTACCGCAACGCTTTATGATTTGCTTTCGGCTTATGCTACCCAGCGGCAAAGACAAAGTGTTTCTCATGTGACAATTACCAAAAGGGAAGTTTGGTCTTTATCTGATGCCCGGGAAATTTTGACACAAATGGTCAGTGAACTTGCAGATTGGACGCCGCTTGATGCGTTTTTGTTGCCGTATATTCCGACATCAGAATTACGAAATAGCGCAATTGCCAGTTCTTTTGCAGCAACGCTTGAGTTGGTCCGCGAAGGTAAACTCAAAATGAGACAGGAAGAAGCGTTCGCACCGCTATACCTAAAAAAGGGCGATAAGCCTCCACTAGAATCTGTACCCACACCAGAAGTAGGGAGCCTATAACCATGGCACAATCCAATGAAGCACAAATCCTGGCATTTGATTCAACGCGAGCTGGCGGACAAGAACATGCGGATATGCGCGAGCATCTTCGTATGGTAGAGGCGATTGTATTTGCTTCCAGTGAACCTGTTTCGGAAAAAGGTCTTATGCAGCGATTGCCGGAAGATGTTGCGCTTGAACCGTTGATGCGGGAGCTGCAACAAGCGTATTCTGGTCGCGGTGTTAATTTGGTCAAGGTTGGCGACAACTGGGCTTTTCGGACTGCAGATGATCTGGGTTTTCTTTTGCAAAAGAAAACAGTAGAGACGCGCAAATTGTCGCGTGCAGCTTTGGAAGTTTTGGCTATTATTGCTTATCACCAACCCGTAACGCGCGCTGAAGTTGAAGAAATTCGAGGTGTTGCCACGTCAAAGGGAACGCTTGATGTGTTGCTTGAAACAGAATGGGTTCGCATGCGTGGGCGTCGTAAGACACCAGGGCGCCCTGTTACTTACGGGACGACAAACGGGTTTTTGGACCAATTTGCATTGGAAGAACTAAAAGACTTGCCTGGATTGGAAGAGCTTAAGGGCGCCGGATTGCTGAGATCACAAATACCTGCAAGCTTTATTGTACCAGAACCGTATGATGGTGATGAGCTTACGGAGGATGAAGATCCACTGATGGCCGATGATTTGGAAGAGCTTGGGCTTTTGCCTCCAACCGGCGGCGATGAAGAAGAGCTATAGCATTTCGCGCAACTCATGGTTATATCGTTGCACAAAGCAACTGAGTATATTCTGTCATGAACGAAAACGTTCAAAAAAATGGACTAAAATTTGAAAGACGTTCGGTAGAGCGGGATGACCAATGGGGGAAACGAAACTCCACTGGCGTTGTTATTGCTTCCAGCATGTCTTTTGACAATATTGGACACACCATCCATGACAAGGTTATTTTAGAAGATATTTCACTTACGGTTGAACCTGGTGAAGTACTCTGTCTTTTAGGGCCATCCGGATCCGGTAAAACAACACTCCTAAGGATTGCTGCTGGTTTGATTGACGGTACAACTGGTGCTGTAAAAATTGATGGCCGGGTGGTTGCTGATGACAAAACCTTTGTTCCACCTGATAAACGCGGGGTAGGGTTGGTCTTTCAGGATTATGCTTTGTTTCCTCATCTCACCATTTTGCAAAATGTGGAGTTTGGTTTAACGGCCCTTAATCGGAGTGATGCAAAGACCCAGGCATTACGCATTTTGTCCAGGGTGGGTTTGGCAGATCGCGCTTCTCAGTATCCACATGTCTTATCTGGTGGTGAACAGCAACGGGTAGCGCTTGCAAGAGCGTTGGCACCGCGGCCGGGTATTCTCTTAATGGATGAACCGTTCTCGGGTCTGGATTCACGATTGCGCGATAGCATAAGAGAACAAACTATTGAATTGTTGCGGGAAACCCGCTCCACCGCAATTATTGTAACACACGATGCAGAAGAAGCATTACGTGTTGGCGATCATGTAGCACTGATAGATGACGGTAAGCTGGTGCAATATGGTGAAGCAAAAGACTTGTGTTATCGGCCCAAAAACTTGTTTGCTGCAGGTTTTTTCTCGGAAATCAATGTTATTCCGTCTTCTTCATCAAATGGTGTAGCCACCACAATTTTTGGCCAAAGTCCATGTGATGTTTCCATGCCAGAGACCTGTTGTGCCGCGATACGGCTTACTGATATCTCAATTGCACCATTTGCCGGTGACAATCAGGGGCAGGTGGGGCGAATTGCACAACGAAGGTTTATTGGAACTTCTGAGCTTCTTGACATAAATATTGAAAGTTTGGACGAGCCTATTTCTGTGCGCATCAAGGCTGGTGAATTGCCTGAAGATACAAATCTTGTTTCTGTCAGTGTTGCACCAGAATTGATGATGATTTTCCCTGCCTGATTAAATTTATCAAAATACTCAAAAATTTGATCACTTTATACTGGTAACCATAACAACGTTAGCCTATTTACTAAGGTAAGGATTGCTTGCGGATAGCTTGGTATACGGGTTATGGTGCGGCTAAATTAGATAATGGCCTAGGGTTTAGACCTTAAGCTGTTACAGACGGGAGCTGTAAAAAATGAATATTGGTGTTTGGCAAATTGTAATTATCGCTGTTGTGGTTGTTCTTCTATTCGGTCGCGGTAAGATTTCTGATCTTATGGGTGACGTTGCTAAAGGCATTACTTCATTCAAAAAAGGTTTGAATGAAAAAGATGACGATGACGATACAATTGAAGCAAAAGCTTCTGAGGTTGCAAACAAAGTTAAAGATGAGACAAAAACAAGCTGAATTACTGTTTTGGTGCATTTTTTGCCCGCAAAATACCGCGGGCTAGTCAATTTCTTCATGCGCGGAAAATAAATTTTGTTTAGCAATTTTGCTTGGTCAGAGATGTTAGTAATTGCTTGTGTAGCGATTATTGTGGTGGGTCCCAAAGAACTGCCAAGAATGTTGCGTGCCATCGGGAAATCTATTGGCAAGATCAAACGAATGGCTGGCGATTTTCAAAGACAAGTTGATGATGCCATTAAGGAAGCTGATCTTGATGATATCAAGGACATTGCATCCAACAAGACATTTGCACCGCTAGATGATGCGAAAAAGTCTATGGAAGAATTCACTAAAACTATGCAAGATCCGCTTGAAGCACATAAGGCTGTGGTCAATGATGAGTTGGATGCGCCTGTAAAAGTTGCCAAAACTGCAACTAAAGCAGCTGCGAAGAAGGCTAGCACGAAAAAAGCTACACCAAAAAATCCTGCAGCTAAAACTGACAGTAAATCGGTGCCTAAGAAACCTGCTGCCAAAAAGCCAGTGTCAAAGCGGGTTGCTGCTAAAAAGCCAGCTACTGCAAAGAGCGCCTCATGACAACCAATGAAGAACTAGAAGATACCAGCGCTCCATTGATGGAGCACTTGATTGAGCTCCGTCAGCGCTTGATGTATTCAATAATTGCGATCGCTATATTCTTTCTGATTTGCTTCTATTTCGCGACAGAACTCTTTAATTTGCTGGTTATTCCATATCAATGGGGTGCAGACACGAATGAAGTGAAATTCATATATACTGCGCTTCAAGAGAAGTTCTTTGTGGATATCAAAATTGCTTTTTTTGGCGCAATGTTCATTGCTTTCCCTGTGATTGCTACTCAAATTTACAAATTTGTTGCGCCAGGCCTATACAATAATGAAAAGGGTGCATTTTTGCCATTTCTTATTGCCACACCAATTCTCTTTCTGATTGGTGCCTGTCTTGTTTATTTCCTGATTATGCCTTTGGCGACACAGTTTTTTCTATCACTGGAGCAATCTGGTGGTGACGGTACTGCAGAAATACAAAACCTGCAGGCAGTTGGTAGCTATCTCAGTTTAATAATGACGTTGATTTTTGCTTTTGGACTGGTTTTCCAGCTTCCGGTGGCAATCACATTGCTTGCAAAAGCGGGGCTGGTTACCTCTGAGACACTTGCTGGTAAGCGCAAATATGCAATTTTGTTGGCTTTCGTTGCAGCAGCTGTTTTGACACCACCTGATCCTGTAAGTCAGTTAGGGTTAGCATTGCCCACCATACTTCTTTACGAAATATCGATTATTGCGGCCAGACGAATAGAAAAAAATAGCAAAGAGCGTGAAGATTCTGAAGAATCGGATAATACTGACGTAGTATCGTCGTAAATATATTGTTTTGAGTGTTTCTGTAAAGAAATTTACCTATAATTTTGGTGTAATAATGTTTGATATCAAGTGGATAAAAGAAAATCCTAATGTTTTTGATGAAGGTATGCGCATGCGTGGTAATGCCGCTACTACTGCTGATTTGTTAAAGCTGGATGATGCCCGCAAAGATCACATTGCGAAATTGCAAGAGGCCCAAACCAGAAGAAATTCTGCTTCCAAGGAAATTGGAGCAGCAATGGGTAAGGGCGACAAAGAATTGGCTGAAAAGCTAAAGTCTGAGGTTGCTGAAATAAAACAATTTATCCAATCTGGTGAGGAAGAAGAACGCAAAATTGCTTCTGAAGTCATGGATGTGATGTCTGCCATTCCCAATGTGCCGCTTGATGGGATACCTGAAGGTGAAGATGAGGCAGAAAACGCGCTTTATCGAACTCATGGTGAAAAGCCAGAATTGGGTTTTGATGCCAAGGAACATTTTGAGATAAGTGTTTCAGAAGATCAGATGGATTTTGAAGCTGCGGCAGGACTTTCTGGTAGCCGGTTTGTTGTGCTTAAACAGGGTATTGCTCGATTGGAGCGTGCATTGGGTCAGTTTATGCTGGACATGCACACGACAGAGCATGGTTATAGCGAGACCTCGCCGCCATTGCTTGTTAGAGATGAAGCTTTGTTTGGCACAGGTCAACTGCCCAAGTTTTCCGAGGATTTATTCAAAACTACGGATGGTCGTTGGCTAATTCCGACTGCCGAAGTTCCTTTGACGAATTTGGTTCGCGAACAGATTTTAGACGAGAAGCAACTGCCAGTGCGTCTAACCGCGCTGACGCCTTGTTTTCGTTCAGAAGCTGGTTCTGCCGGGCGGGATACTCGCGGTATGTTGCGTCAGCATCAATTCTCCAAGTGTGAGCTTGTATCTGTTGTTAAACCAGAAGAGTCAGAGGCTGAACTTGAGCGCATGCTGGATTGTGCAGAAAATGTGCTTAAGAAGCTTGGCCTTCATTTCCGTACCATGACACTCTGTACTGGTGATATGGGATTTTCTGCTCGCAAGACCTACGATATTGAAGTCTGGCTTCCAGGACAGGATGCATACCGCGAAATATCCAGTTGTTCTGTATGCGGTGATTTTCAGGCGCGTCGGATGTCTGCCCGTTATAGGCTTGACGATGGCAAAACAATTGCGCACGTTCATACGCTGAATGGGTCAGGTGTTGCTACGGGCAGGGCGCTGATAGCGGTTCTGGAAAATTATCAAAATGAAGATGGATCCGTTACTGTGCCCGATTGCCTGGTGCCGTATATGGGCGGGCTGACACAAATTGAGAAGGCATAATCCTTGAAAATTCTTCTGACGAATGATGACGGTATCAATGCTCCCGGATTAGTTTCCCTTGAGAAAATTGCACGGCAATTTACAGATGATGTGTGGATTGTTGCGCCTGAAACTGACCAGTCTGGTGTCGCTCATTCCCTTACATTAAGCCATCCAATGCGGGTTCGAAAAGTTTCTGAACAGCATTATGCGGTCAATGGAACTCCCACTGATTGTGTTATTATGGGTGTTCGTGAATTAATGGATAATCCTCCAGATCTTGTTCTATCTGGCGTCAATTCGGGTCAAAATATCGCGGATGATGTGACCTATTCTGGAACGGTTGCTGGCGCGATTGAAGGTACTTCTCTTGGTATAAAGTCCATTGCATTGTCTCAAGCCTATGATTTTGCAGAAGGCGTACGCCATGTGAAATGGGAGACGGTTGAAGCGCATGCGGCTGGCGTTATTTCCATTTTGATCGATCAGGAGTTTCCACCAAAAACGATGGTGAACTTGAATTTTCCTAATTGTATGCCTGATGAAGTTGAGGGCGTAAGCGTTACCAATCAGGGTACTTTTACACATGGCTTGTTTATGGAGAAACGCCATGATGGTCGGGGTTTTCCGTACTATTGGTTGAAGTTCGGTAGGGATGTTCCAGAGCAACGGGATGGTACAGATATCATGTGCCTGCGTGAAAACCGTATTTCAGTCACACCATTGAAACTTGATTTAACCGATGATGCGTTTATGAAGACGTTAAACGAAAAGTTCTGATTCTGGTTCTTATTGGGGTAGTTCATGGATAGCGACAATCGTGAAGCACTTGCAGAGTTTCTTCTGCGCCTGCGTTCTAACGGCATCACTGATCATCGGCTATTGACAGCGTTCGAGGATGTGCCTCGCCGCAATTTTGTTCCTGTAATCCATGTTACCGAAGCATATGCACGTGGGCAGATGCCTATTGAGTGTGGACAATCTATGACTGCGGTCAGTATGGTTGCAAAGATTCTTGCTGCCCTGAAGGTTGATGCTAGCCACCGTGTTCTGGAACTTGGCACTGGTACAGGCTATCAGGCGGCTCTTTTGGGTCGGTTGGCCACAAAAGTTGTTTCCGTTGAACGTTTTCGAACCCTTCAAGACAAGGCGCGTGATCGTTTAACTCAACTTCGAATTGACAATGTTTATGTCAAATTAATTGATGGCTCGGTTGCAACCGCTGAACTCGGGTTAAGCGATCGGATAGTTTCCAATTTTTCTTTTCCGGAAGTGCCCAAACCATTTATTGAAAATTTGGCTTCCAATGGCGTGATGATTGTTCCGATTGGTTTGCCGGGCGAAGTTCAAATGATGAAAAGACTGACCAAGGTTGGTTCAAGATTTCAATCAGAGGACTTATTTCCGGTCAGAACCCAGCCATTCATCTCCGGAATATCCAAGGCGATATAAGCCGGTTTTCCCAATGTTTTTACAATTTTTACGTTCATCTTAACCGATCAGTAACATTAACAAGCTTTAATCACTTCAGTAATGAGTAAGTGTTCAGAGTAGTTTATTATGCGTTTTTGTGTATTGAATAACCGTATAGCGGCATTGTCTAGAGTGTCGTCGATTGCGCTCCTGGGGGGGCTGATTGCTGGATGTAGTTCTGGATTTCAACGATTTGATACGACTTTATACGAAACTGCTGTTCCTCAACAAACTGCACAGGTTGAAAACCCTTACCAGGGCGGCGTTGATAATCTTACTACTGCCAGCACTCCCAAACGCTTTGCTCCTTTAGCAGATGTCGCACCGCGGCAGGTGCCGCAAGGTGTTTATCATAATCCTGAGCCAGTATATGTTGCACCTCAGTCTTCTGCTGTTTATGCACCAAAGCCGTATGAACCTTATACGCTGCCGCAGCCACAAAATTACACGCCAGCGGCTGCCGGACAAACCTATTCCCAATCAGCTTTACCAAAGGCTGAGGTAACTACGCCGGTTGCAGCATATGCTCCTCCAAAGCCGGAGATTGCTCCACAACCTGTTTATATTCCGCAGCCAAAGACTGATCCTGTGAATACAGCGGCAGTACAAGCTGTTGCACCAAAAACAACACATGACGGCTGGAGTTCAGCTGGTGGAACGACAATAGCTGTAAGTCAGGGTGAGACTTTATATAATATTTCCAAGCGTTATGGCGTTCCGGTTTCTGCTATTCGCAGCGTGAACGGCATGAGTCCTTCTGCAAATCTTAGGGCCGGGCAAAATATTACTATTCCAAATTATGTATTTACCAAGACATCGGGTGTTTCAGCACCAGACAATGATCCAACTACACGTGCGGCTCGTGCGAGCACTGGATATATCGGTGAAGCAAGACCTTCAGATGCCGTTGTACCAACAAGACGTCCAGTTCACGTAGCAGCGATTTCAGCAACCGGTTCTGTTGATGAGAGTAAAAAGCAACGCTATGTACCAAAGACACATGTTTCACCACCGGAAAAAGATACTACACCAGATTATTCTGTAGTAACGGGTTCCGTGCAGCCTAATTCTACTGGTGTTTACAAGGTTCAATCAGGTGATAGTCTTTCCCGTATTGCAAGCAGAAATGGTACGACAGTATCTGCACTTCAGGCTGCAAACGGAATGAACGGTACAAATTTGCGTATTGGCCAAACACTTAAATTGCCAACAGGTGTTGACCCAGTGACAACTGCATCAGTTCCGAAGGAAACATTGCCAGCAAATGTTGATCCTATTGTAACAGGTTCGTTGAAACCGACTTCGATCGATCATGATACCCCAGCACCAGCTAGAACCGGCATTTCTGATTTCCGCTGGCCAGTAAAGGGCAGGGTTGTTTCCAACTTCGGTGAAAGTGGTTCAAATGGTTCGAATGAAGGTATTGATATCTCTGTTCCTGAAGGCACTGCAGTTCATGCAGCAGAAAACGGTGTTGTGATTTATGTAGGTGATGAAATCTCATCTTATGGAAAATTGATACTTGTTCGACACACCGATGATTGGGTATCTGCTTATGCCCATAACCGTGATTACGAAGTCAAAAAAGGTGACAATGTTCGTCGTGGACAAATTATTTCCCGCTCTGGCAGAACCGGCAATGCTGGCCGTCCAAAGCTTCATTTTGAACTTCGAAAAAACTCTACGCCAGTTAATCCAAAGAAACATTTGGCAGGCTAAGAATAAGAAATTCCAGCCCCGTATTTCCCATCGGGCTTACAAAGACACTGCTTAAGAAAATCTTAGGCAGTGTTTTTGTTTTGTCGGCCTGCCAAATCCTGTACGAATTGCCATGCAACGCGGCCTGAACGACTGCCTCTTGTTGTTGACCATTCAAGAGCTTGAGCACGTAGTTCTTCATCGGACAATTTTAAACCGAGAGCTCCTACGTAACCGGAAACCATTTCGAGATATTCATCTTGCGTGCATTTGTGGAAACCAAGCCACAAACCAAAGCGATCTGACAGGGATACTTTCTCTTCAACCGCTTCAGAAGGATTTATAGCCGTTGAACGTTCATTCTCCATCATATCCCGCGGTAATAGATGCCGGCGATTTGAAGTTGCATAGAAAATTACGTTATCGGGTCTTCCCTCGACACTGCCATCAAGAGCGGCTTTTAGTGATTTATATGATGTGTCATCATTGTCGAAAGATAGATCGTCACAAAACAAGATTGCCTTACAATCTACATCGCGTAAAATTGCAAGCAGAGATGGCAGGCTATCGATATCTTCTCGATGAATTTCTATGAGTTTGAGGTTGCTTTTCGGAATGCTCTTTAAAACATGGGCGTGTGCTGCCTTTACCAAAGATGATTTCCCCATACCGCGAGCACCCCACAACAGTGCATTGTTTGCTGCAAATGAATTGGCAAAGCGCTCTGTATTATCGATTAGAATATCACGAACGTTATCAATACCTTTGAGCAAGTCCAGTTGTACTCGATTGACCTTAGGCACCGGTTGGAGCCAATTGCTATCAGCCTGCCATACAAATGCATTTGCAGCATCTAAGTTATTGCTCCTAGAGCCTGCATTGAAATGCTGTTCGAGAACTTGGGTTAAACGATCCAATTTTTGATTTAAGAGCTGTATTGCTTCGTCTGACAAGGTAGAGGTCCTTTGTAATTGTTCTCATCGCTTTAGCATTGAAAAATCAAGATATAAAGTCTGGTAGAAAGCTTACTGTATTGTATTTGCATTTGGCGGTGCGGTAGGTATAGTCCGCGAAAGTTCGGGGACATTCAATTAGATTCTCGAAAAGTGATGTAACTGCACATAAATGCAGTTAACATTGGTTGTAAAAGTTTTAGTCTTCGAGGAAGTTTAATTTATTTAGGAGTACGGTGTTCATGTTTGTGACCCCTGCATTTGCCCAAGCCGCTGATGGTGCTGGAGCTGGTGGATTTTTGGTACAGATTGTTCCATTTATTCTGATTTTCGTAATTTTCTATTTTTTGCTTATTCGTCCTCAGCGTCAACAAGCAAAAAAGCGTGAAGAAATTTTAGCGGCAATTCGTCGTAACGACGTAATTGTTACTGGCGGCGGTCTTGTCGGCAAGGTAACCAAAGTTATCGACGACAACGAAGTTGAAGTTGAAATCGCTAAAGATACTAAAGTACGTATCGTTCGTGCCTTGATCGCGGAAGTCCGTGTTAAAAGCGAAGCACCAGCAAAATAATTTCGAGCCAATATCGGGTTTATAGAATAGAAGGCAAGTTTCATGCTCTATTTTTCCAAGTGGAAAATTACCGCAATTCTAATGACAATTCTGGCTGGGCTATTATTTGCCTCTCCTAATTTCTTTAGTGATAAAACACTAACTTCTTTTCCCTCTTGGTATCCGCATGAAAAAATGACGCTTGGCCTTGACCTTCAAGGCGGGGCACACCTGCTTATGCAGGTAAATGAAAAAGAGCTGATTAAAGAGCGTCAAGACAGCTTACGGGATGACGTTCGTGGAAAGCTTCGAGAAACAAGTATCCGCGGCCGGGCAACCATTAGCGGCGATAGATCAGTTTTATTGCGTTTGAACGATGAAACTCAAACCGAACAATTTCGCCAGTCGATGCGTGAACTTCTACAGCCTGTTCAAGGCGGGGTTTTGGATGGCATTGGAATTGTCGAGGTTCAAGAGTCCAATCATTCTGCGGGAGAACTTGTTTATACCCTGACTGATCAGGGTGTTGAGGGACGAATTAAAAACTCGGTTACCCAGTCAATTGATGTTATTCTTCGCCGTATCAATGAATTTGGTACGTCAGAACCCATCGTACAACGTGAGGGTATCAATCGTATTCTTGTTCAATACCCAGGCCTTGATGCAAGTGAAATTCCGCGCCTAAAGGATCTGATTAACGCAGAGGCGAAACTCAGCTTTCACTCCGTGAATACCCAAATTGATGCCAATGACCTGCTTAACTCTGGTAGAAATCCTCCGAGTGCTTTTCAGGTTCTGTTCGAAGGCGTCGAGCCGGCAATTCCTTATCTAGTCAGCAAGCGTGCGGTTTTGCGTGGTGAAGATCTTGCTGATGCTCAACTGGGATTTGATCCGCGTAACAACGAACCATTGGTTGTATTTAGATTTAACGGTGCTGGTGCCCGAATATTTGGTGAGTTTACCAGTGCTAACGTAGGGCGACCATTCGCTGTTGTTTTGGACCAAACCATTTTGTCAGCTCCGGTAATTAACGAGCCTATTCTTGGTGGGTCCGGTCAAATTTCTGGTAACTTTACCGCGCAATCTGCCAATGATCTTGCGGTTCTCTTAAGTGCTGGTGCACTTCCTGCCAGCTTTAACTTTGTTGAAGAGCGCACGGTTGGGCCGGGACTTGGAGCTGATTCAATCGATGCCGGCTTCAATGCCTCGATTATCGGCGCTGTTCTTGTTCTAATATTCATGGTGGTTGCATACGGGTTCCTTGGGATCATTGCGAACCTTGCATTAATTGCAAACATTGGATTGCTGGTTGCATTACTATCGGTGCTTGGTGCAACGCTAACATTACCAGGTATTGCAGGTATCGTGCTGACCATGGGTATGGCGGTTGATGCTAACGTTCTGATTTATGAGCGTATTCGTGAGGAGCGCCGAAATGGACGCAATTTAATTCAGTCATTCGATTCTGGTTTTAGATCGGCATTTACAACCATTTTGGATGCCAACGTTACAACTCTTATCGCAGCAATAATCCTGTTTTATCTCGGATCCGGGCCAGTTAGAGGCTTTGCGGTAACGCTTGCGATTGGTATCGTAACAACGGTGTTTACTGCTTATACATTTACGAGACTTCTTGTTGCGCTTTGGGTTCGTTACAAACGTCCAACAGAATTGCCTAAACGTCTGTTTGGCATCATTCCAGAAAACACCAGCATCAAGTTTATGAAAAATCGCAAGTTCAGCTTCCCGTTCAGTATTGCTGGCGTTGTGGTTTCAATTTTCTTATTCTTTGCCGTTAGCCTCAATTACGGCATTGACTTTAAGGGCGGTACTTTATTCGAAGTCCGAAATAAGGTTGAAACAACAATTGAAGCACCAATTTCTGACATTCGTGAAAAACTGGTTGAACTAAACTTTGGTGAAGTGCAGGTTCAGGAGTTTGGTGAGAGTGAAGACATTCTTATTCGCGTGGAAAGCCAGGATGCTGGTGATAACGCCGAACAAAGTACTGAAGCACTTGTTCGTCTTGTATTGGAAGATGATTATGACTTCCGCCGTATTGAAGTAGTCGGTCCTACTGTTTCAAATGAATTGCGAATAGCGGGTATCACATCAATCATCGCAGCACTTCTTGCCATTATGGCTTATATCTGGATACGCTTTGAATGGCAGTTCGCTGTTGGCGCGGTTATTGCCACATTGCATGATGTGCTCTTCACTATCGGTGTTTTCTCAATACTCCAGCTTGAATTTACGCTGGCTACGATTGCTGCACTTTTAACAATTGTGGGGTATTCTCTTAATGATACCGTTGTTGTATATGACCGTATTCGGGAGAATTTGAGGAAGTACAAGAAGAAGCCTGTAGCTGATTTGATTGATTTATCGATCAATCAAATGCTGTCTCGTACAATTCTTACATCTGTTACGACTTTGCTGGCATTGTTCTCGCTGTATTTTCTTGGTGGTGCTGTGCTTGAATCGTTTACCTTCGCGATGATCTTCGGTGTTTTCATTGGTACCTATTCATCAATCTTTGTAGCAGCTCCGTTGTTGATACTGTTCAAACTTCGTCCGGGTCAGGTTGCTGGTGGAAGTGATGAAAAGGAAAAGATTGCCGCTGAAAAGAAAGCTACCGAAAATACAATGCCTGTTGATTTTGGGTAAGCGAAAAATCGATGCGTGGTCAAAAAGGCATTGAAATTCGTGAAGCCCATTTTCCGGGGCGTGCGCCGATAGATGCCTATGGCAATGGCGGGTTTAGATTTGCAGACATGTCGCACAAGGGCAGTTTGCTCTGTCTTCCTTCCGGTATTTATGGCTGGGATGTCGTTACGCCCAATGATCTAACAACCTCAAGTTTTGAAAAACTCTTTGCCGAGGCTGATGACATCGAAATTCTGCTGGTTGGGTCAGGTCTTGATCTCATGCCATTAAACTCAAATCTACGCGCTAAACTGCGAAAGCTGAATATATCTGCTGACCCAATGGCGACGGGGGCGGCGGTGCGGACCTATAATGTTTTAGTTGCTGAGGGCAGGGCTGTGGCAGCGGCCTTTCTGGCTGTGTGATGTCTGCACATCAATCCCATATTCAAGAATTCTTAAAATCAGTTGATCCTGAACGTTATTTGAGTTGTATTTATTTACCTGAATCTATTCGCCATACAGCAATGACGCTTTATGCGTTTGATGCAGAAATTTCCCGCATTCCTGATTTGGTATCAGAGCCTATGCCCGGCGAAATTCGTATCCAGTGGTGGCGTGATCTTTTGAAATCAGGTGGTAATGTTGGCAGTGGGCCCTTGGCTGAAGCGCTGATGGAAGTTGTTGCGGAGCAAAATCTGCCTGGTGAATTCCTGGATAATTACCTGCAAGCCCGCATTTTTGATTTTTATCAGGACCCAATGCCTGATGTTGGTACTTATGAGGGATATCTTGGGGAGACTGTTTCTTCGCTTCTAAATTTGATTTTACTAAGTTGTGGAAGCGAACAAAATGCTGAGCATGCAGATGCTTGCGGCCATGCTGGTGTAGCAATCGGTATTTCCAGGCATTTATCATCAGGCGCTTACTTAAGAGCGCGGGGACAAGTTTATTTTCCTCTTTCGATCTTGAAGAACCATGGATTTGATCTAAATTCATGGCTTGCTCCAGAGCTTGTCGATGACAATGAAGCAGTGGTTCGAGAGATGGTAAATTTGGCACAAGAGCATCTGCATAAGGCAAAAACTGCAATTTCTCTGCTGCCAAAAGATAACCGTGTGGTTTTTTTACCGGTTTTGTTTGCGGACAAGATTCTTGGCAAAATATCAGGAAATCCAGCTGAATGTCTTGGCAAACCCGTTGTTTTATCGCCTTTATACCGCCAATGGTTGGCGTTTCGTGGTGTGGGTAAGTTGTAGTCTAAACCTGAATCTGGCTCTCCGTAATTGCGATTCTGGTATCATGCACAATCCCATCAAAGTGATGTAGCCTGAACTCAAATGACCATTATTAATATCACGCGTCTTATTGGGAGATAGTCGTTATGAATGAAGCAGTAAATCCAAATGATATCAGTCACGTTGTTGCAGCAGACAAAAAACACATCTGGCACCACCTGACCAATCACTCGAAGTTCACGGATGAAGTTGATCCGCTTATTATTGTTGAAGGCAAGGGCATGCGTGTCTGGAACCAGGCTGGCCGCGAGCATCTTGATGCGGTTTCTGGCGGTGTATGGACAGTGAATGTTGGCTATGGTCGTGAAAGCATTGCAAATGCGGTTCGCGATCAATTGGTTAAAATGAACTATTTTGCCGGCTCCATGGGTTCTATCCCGGGTGCTCTTTTTGCTGAGCGCCTGATTGAAAAAATGCCTAGCATGACCCGTGTTTATTATTCGAACTCTGGATCTGAAGCGAATGAGAAGTGCTTCAAGATGGTTCGCCAAATTGCCCATAACAAATATGGTGGCAAGAAAAACAAGATCCTTTACCGCCAACGTGATTACCACGGTACAACCATTGCTACTCTTTCTGCAGGTGGCCAAGATGAGCGCAAGGCTGAATATGGCCCGTTTACTCCTGGTTTTGTAGAGGTTCCACATTGTCTTGAGTATCGTTCGCAATGGGGCGAGGGTGATGACTATGGCATCCGCGCTGCCAATGCGATTGAGGAAGTAATTCTTCGAGAAGGTCCTGAAACAGTTGGGGCGCTTTGCCTTGAGCCAATTACAGCTGGTGGCGGTGTTATCGTTCCACCAGAAGGATATTGGGAACGCGTTCAGGAAATTTGTAAGAAGTATGACATTCTCCTTCATATTGATGAAGTTGTGTGTGGCATGGGTCGTACGGGCACATGGTTTGGTTATCAGCATTACGGCATTGAGCCAGACATGGTGACAATGGCCAAAGGTGTTGCATCTGGCTATGCAGCGATCTCCTGTACGGTGACAACTGAAGAAGTCTTCAACATGCTGAGACCCGAAATGTCTGATGTCATGGGTTACTTCCGTGATATTTCCACCTTTGGTGGCTGTACTGCAGGTCCTGCTGCTGCTCTAGAAAACATGCGTATTCTTGAAGATGAAAATCTGCTTGAGAACACAGTTTTGATGGGTGAATACTTCCTCGAAAAACTTGAGGGTCTTGCAGGCAAGCATGACATCATTGGTGAAGTTCGCGGCAAGGGCTTGTTTGTTGGCGCAGAGCTTGTGAATGATCGCACATCAAAAGAGCCAGCTTCTGAGGCGCTTACGCAGGCTATTGTTGCTGATTGCTTTAAGGAAAACGCTGTAGTTATCGGTGCAACAAACCGTTCTCTTAAAGGCTTTAACAACACGCTTTGTTTCTCACCAGCATTGATTTGTACCAAGGCAGACATTGATGAGATCATCAACGCGGTTGATGGTGCCATTACACGCCAAACTGCATAAGGAATACCCTTTCAGTTGAGATTTAAACGGGTCACTTCGATGGCCCGTTTTTTTTGTGAGGGAAAATCGCATAATCTATTCTCCATAATCTCTTTGCATCCAAGGATAACCTCAATGGATATCACCGGGTCTTGCCAGGCGCTGGCTCTATTGCATGACAACCGGGATGACGAACGTGGGTGGACACTCACTCGCCCATCCCTGAACGGTGTTACTTTGTTTCTTTTTCGATAAGGCATCCACCTTATCGCCCGTTCACGGGCTGGCGTTTTGGCTAGTCGCCAAAGCCTTGCCCTGCCACGGAGGGGAATTTAATACCCGCGAAGCAAACCCTTTTGGTTTGTTCGCCTAAAACATGCGGAGCTTTCGATTGAAAACCTTCCGTAGTCTTGAATATTGGCTTTCATTCGAAAGCTCCACGCAGAGATTTTTAGTACCCGCTCCCAAGGTAAACCATGGGGCAAGGCCTTCGAAGTGAGGTTGCGTCCGACACGCAACCATGACCGTTTTCATTTCATCCCGCCATGGCTTGAGACCACCCGGGAACAACAACGCACCGCTCTGCAGCCACCTGCTCACAGAATGCTTCGGTCGCGATTCCGTCGTTTTTGCGAACAAGTGATGTGAGAATTATGCGGGAAATGTTTTGGGCGGGGATAAGTTTTTTCTGGAAAAATTTATTTTGGGCGCATTGGCAGCTTTGTGCCAGAAGCGGACATGCTAAAAATATAGCTGAAAGACTGCTTAAATCCCATGACAGACATTGGGATTGTGGAACCCAACGTCGGCTTCAAGGCAAAACCAAAGACATATAAATATTTTACTCTGCCCGAAATCAACCCCATAAGTTGCGTCGCGGCTTGCCTCTCAAAGCTCTTTCATAAGCAGCAGGACATCACCAGTGTAGTAAGGCTGGCACGGATGATCTTGTACCGCAGCAGATTTGGCAAACTTATAACCAAGGCGCTTGTATAATCGTACGGCACCGAGGTTTTGGCCATAAACTTGAATACTCGTTTTTGACAATCCAACATTACGTGCATCAATCTCTGCTTGTTCCATCAGTTTGGTGCCTATTCCCTTCCCACGCGTTTTAGCGAATACAGCGAGTGCGTTGATGTACCATGTCCCTACCCGAGTGTTTTTCAAGCTCAACAAACGGTGCTATGGGCGCAGGAAGATCATTGAGGTCATCGTTCGGCGCCTCAAGGATTGGATATCCTAACAACATACCTCCTACCCTACCCTTTAACTCTGCTACGTGAGCATTGGTGAACGAGAAACCACCGGATGTTCTCCGTGCACGTTCTGTACCAATATTCAAAGGTGCCTGCTCATCACCTGCAGACTTGGACCACAACTAATTGGGAACCCCTTCGCCTGCAATATCTATGAGTTTCGCGAGATTTTTTGCGTCATCAGCCAGCGCTGGACGAATGTTTGAGATGATGTTTTCGTTCATTTTGTATGTTCTGTTCAGTCTTGAAATGAAATTATTGTGTGATTGTGCTAGAGCCAGTTCATCACGGATGGGATGTTCGAAGAATTCAGGCTGCAGGGCGAGCATGGCTTTGCTCCGCGATGCATTTGACATGACGATGATCTGTGCCACAACAGCCACCAATTGCACGAATATTTGGAAGTAAAATGAGAAGCTCAGCATGAAGTTCGCCAAGTTCTACTGGATTACCATCATCTAATTATTCAGCTTCATCCAACTCAGCATGACTCATTCGTGATGCATTCGAGCGAATGCTTCCAATGCGCAACAACCAATCTGCATTGGTGTCCAGAATATGTTTGAAGTGGTCTGGATGAGCACAGTTGATCATATAGTATATGGGGCCATTGTTGGTGGCTTCATCTACTTCTGCAATGGCTTCTCCGAGCGGTTGGCCGGATGGCAAACATCCGTCCGTTTCGAGTGTGAATGCGACAACTACAGCAACATCAACTTCTTGTGCGACCTGAACAATACCTGTTGCTTCACTTGCGTGAGTAAGTGTCATGGCGCTGATCATATCTACGTCTGCACGACCTAGTGCTTGAATTTGTGGCGAGTGGATTAGAAATGCATCTTGTGCGCTAATAAGTTTGTCCGGTGCATATGCATCTCCGGCTGGACCAACGAGGCCATTGATCAAGATAGGATGATCTGGTTTGTCATGCTGATCACGCAGTTTGGAAACAAATTTCACTGCACGCGTGTTCGTCTCCATAACCTCTGAAATTGTCTGATCAAGCAGGCCAGCCCATGCCATACCTGCACGCCACGTAGGAGCATCTAAAACAAATCCACGATTTGATTGACGCGCAATGTCAATAAATTGCTCAAAATATTCTGTCAGGTCGCGACGACCCTGTTCGCTGTCCAATAGGGCGGCAGCGGAGAAACATGGTAGATCATATCCCTTGTCAAATATCATATAGGTTTCCAGCCCCCCATCGGCTACCGTATGCACACATCTTTGCTGAAGGCGACCGGATGGGTCTTTCCATGTG
>JAALLB010000184.1 GCA_011087745.1 Hyphomicrobiales bacterium
AGCGTTCAAAACCTAAACTCACCAACGCATTCAGATCAAGAGTCTAGTACTGTGTTATGCGCTTAAATCGATAAGGGCTCTATGTCGCCTTTAATCCAACCATCTCTGGTTTTTGCAACATAGTCAGTATAAGTGCCCTGCTCAATTGCATCCCTGGCGCCTTGCATAAGCTGCTGATAATAGTGCAAATTATTCCAGGTCATCAACATACCACCAAGCGACTCATCGCATTTTAAGAGATGATGTAAATAGGCCCTTGAATAATCTCGACTAGCAGGACAATCAAATGTTTCATCTATTGGGCGATGATCTTCCTTATGCCGTGAATTTTTCAAATTTAGTTTGCCAAAACGGGTAAAAACCTGCCCATGCCTTCCTGCCCTCGTTGGCATGACGCAGTCAAACATATCTACACCGCGGGCTATCGATTGAAGTATATCGTCCGGCGTACCAACTCCCATCAAATATCGAGGTTTGCTATCCGGTAAAGCCTCTGCAGTGTAGTCCAAAACTTCCAGCATAACCTCTTGAGGTTCTCCGACCGCAAGCCCGCCGATTGAATACCCTTTCAAATCGAGCTCAGATAAAGCTTCAGCAGAACGAAGGCGCAAGCGTTGATTATCACCACCCTGGACAATACCAAACATTGCCTTTTCCGGCTGATTGCCAAATGCCACTTTACATCGTTCGGCCCAGCGAAGTGAAAGTTCCATGGCACGTTCCATCTCGTCTTCCTTGGCAGGAAGTGCAATGCATTCATCCAGTTGCATCTGAATGTCTGAACCCAGCAAACCCTGTATCTCAATCGAGCGTTCGGGTGACATTTCATATTTGGCACCATCAACATGAGACTTAAACGTTACACCATCTTCTGTAAGCTTTCGAAGTGCCGCCAAAGACATAACCTGAAACCCGCCAGAATCGGTTAAAATTGGTCCGTTCCAGCCGCCAAACTTATGAAGCCCACCCAATTTCGCAACCCGTTCAGCGCCCGGCCGCAACATCAAATGATAGGTATTTCCCAGAATAATATCTGAACCAAGTTCCTTTACCTGATCCATATACATCGCCTTGACTGTACCAGCAGTACCAACAGGCATGAACGCAGGTGTGCGAATATCACCGCGAGCAGTGGTCACCGTGCCGCGACGGGCTTTGCCATCAGTGGCTGAAACTTTGAATGAAAAAGGTGTGGTCATGTTATAAGTGCCTAAGACGAAATATCACGCCGATATAACAGGCTTGAGTCGCCATAGGAATAGAAACGATAGTTATTTTTTATTGCGTAATCATAAGCAGATTTCATGGCTTTCAGCCCACACAAAGCACAAACCAGCATAAACAACGTTGACTTGGGCAGATGAAAGTTGGTCATGAGAATATCAACGACCTTAAACTGATATCCAGGCGTAATGAAAATATCTGTATTGCCCTCAAACGCCTCTAGTTGATCAGTATTTCCTGCTGCGCTCTCGATAAGACGCAATGATGTCGTGCCGACACAGACAATGCGCGCCCCTGCTTTGCGAACTGCATTGAGCGCATCAGCGGTTCCTTGGCTGACAATACCCCATTCAGAATGCATAACATGATCTTGTGTGTCATCGACCTTCATCGGCAAAAACGTGCCGGGACCCACATGAAGGGTAACAAAGTGTTTGGAGATATTGCGCGCTTCCAGCTTTGCCATCAAATCAGGGGTAAAATGCAAGCCGGCTGTCGGTGCGGCTACTGCTCCATCTTCTCTTGCATACATCGTTTGATAATCAGACATATCTTGTTCATCAGTCCCGCGCTTTCCTGCAATATAGGGAGGTAATGGCATTGAACCTGTTTGGGCAAGCTTCTGGTCAAACGCAGCGCCTGATAAATCAAAGTGCAATTCAACATCACCATTTTCATGTTTGGCAGCAACAGTACAATCCAGCGAACCACAATGGGTTTCCCCAACCCCAAACCTGATTCTGTCCTTGGGTTTTAGTTTCTTGGAGCCCTTAACAAAACAAAGCCATCGATCAGAAGCGATCCGGGTATGCAACGTGGCATGAACTTGCGCTGTAATACCGTCACGAACCCGCACACCTTCAAGCTGCGTTGGAATAACCTTGGTATCGTTAAAAACAAGTGCATCACCTGGCTTTAACAAATCAGCCAGATCACCGGCATGAAAATCAGACAAACCATCATCTACAACCAACATCTTGGCCGCATCACGTGGAACTGCCGGTCGAAGCGCGATGGCTTCTTCCGGCAGTTCAAAATCAAATAAATCTACACGCATAAAAACATGCGCCGCAGTTCTTAAAGTTAAACCTTAAAGATCAGCAGCTACCTTCATTGAGATGATGTGATCTGGATCATGCACAGGTTCGCCGCGCTTGATTTTGTCAACAATGTCCATGCCCTCGGTAACTTTACCCCAAGCTGTATACTGACGATTTAAAAAGCTGGCATCATCAAAGCAAATGAAAAATTGTGAGTTTGCAGAATTTGGGTTCTGCGCACGAGCCATGGAACAGACACCGCGATCGTGATTTGTTTCGTTGAACTCTGCTTCAAGGTCAGGCTTTGAAGATCCGCCAGTACCGCGACCGTCAGGACAACCACACTGAGCCATGAAACCGTCGATTACACGGTGAAATACGATGCCATCGTAGAAGCCTTCCCGTGAAAGCTCTTTTAAACGTTCAACATGTTTTGGAGCGACATCAGGCATACATTCAATGACCACCTGGCCCTTGCTTGTTTCCATGATGAGTGTGTTTTCTGGATCTGCATAATTACTCATAAAAATATTCCCGATTTGTTATTAGAATTAGAATTGGTCTGATGTTCTGACTTTAATCATCTTGTCTGGATTTGCAGGTGGCTCACCTTTGGCAATATTGTCTACGAACTCCATGCCCTTGGTTACTTCGCCCCATACAGTATATTTGTTATTCAAAAAGTCGCCTTGTGCAAACATGATAAAGAATTGTGAATTTGCGCTATTTGGGCTTTGTGAACGCGCCATACCCAACACTCCACGTGCAAAGGGTTCTGGTGTAAATTCCGCCGCAATGTCTGGAAGATCAGAACCGCCACGGCCAGTACCCGTTGGATCACCTGTTTGTGCCATAAAGCCATCGATTACGCGGTGGAATATAATACCGTCATAAAATCCCTTGTTCGCAAGTGCAGTAATCTGTTCAACATGCTTTGGAGCAAGATCAGGGCGTAGTTTTATTTCAACAACACCATCTTTTAATTGGATCATCAGCGTATCAGAAGCAGCTAAAGCCTGGCTCATCATGAGCATGATGCCAACAGCAAGACTGGCTAAGAAGCGAGTAAAAAGTTTCATGGAAAGTCCTTCAGGTTTAAGAAGATAATTTGGTTTTCAGAGCTGTGTTTACAGCACCTGGAACAAAAGGCGAGACATCCCCACCCATTTTTGCAATCTGCCGCACCAATGTTGCCGTAATATGGCGAGTTTGCGGGGCAGCAGGCAGTAAAACTGTTGTGATTTCCGGACGCATAGTCCCATTCATACCGGACATTTGCATCTCGTAGTCCAGATCACTACCATCCCGCACACCGCGTATTAGTAAAGAAGCACCAGCTTTGTGCGCAGCATCAACCACAAGATTGTCAAAGGACTGAACGGTAATTTTTATATCAAGACTTGATGTTACAGCTGATACCAACTCAGCACGCTCTTTAAACGAAAACATCGGTACTTTGCCGGGATGCACACCAATTCCAATAACAATTTCATCGACCAGCGAAACAGCTTGTTTCAGCAGATCCATATGGCCATTTGTCATTGGATCAAAAGACCCTGGGTAATATGCAATACGATTCATAATTCCTTTTCCCACGGGTTTTACAAACGTGCAAGTTTCTTCTTTTTCCATAAACAATTCACTGATGTGCCAAAATGCACAGAATCTCCTCAAATGCTCGGCTATTGCTATGAATACAGATGGGACTAAGAGTTCAGAAACCATTCAGGTTAACTCGCTTAAGTTTTATTAAAGGAGATTAGAAATGACTTTATTGATTATCGCTCTCGCAATGACCGCAACAATGGGCTTTTACGCATTAAACCTTGCTGAATCAGAAAACGATAAAAGCAAGCGTCTGCAAAAAAGATCTGATCGCATTGCAGGTTTTGCAGCACTTTAAGACTTTACCCACCCAAAACAAGTTTTCCCTGTCTTGTTTTGGTATACAGCGCGGCGGGCATGTACTAGACGTAGTTCATAGCGCTAGTACGGTAATGCCAAGTTGATTTCAGGATTTATCTCTGATAAGGGTGGGCTATGAA
>JAALLB010000185.1 GCA_011087745.1 Hyphomicrobiales bacterium
CTTTCGTATAATATCACACCAAAACATTCGGGTTTTGGAGTAGGATGGGTATAACTGCTTCACCATCTGGTAATAACAAGGCTCGGGAAAAGTCTGCTTTTCCAAGGTCCAGCTGCTTATCTTTGATCAAATGCCTGCCACGATAAGACAAAACTTCGGCAAGCCAATAGTCACCCTTTGTATTTTCAATTTCCTTAAGAACGAAATGACCTTTGGTTTCCAACTTGCTCAAAAGTGCGGTGCAATCAGCAATCCCTCTTTTATGGTCGAAATTTCCGACACACGACCGATATGCAAAATCATCTGTAAAATATAGGGAGAGTTCTTTCTTCGCGTACAAAAAAGCCAGTCCCATGAGAATGGCAATTTGCGGTACCATTAAACCACTGGTTACAGATCGGGGGAAACTTGAGAGTGCTGTGATATTTAGCAATAGCAAAACTACTACTGCAGCGATTACCAACTGAAAGATAAAGCCAAATTGTTCAAAGACGATATATCCAACTGCAGCGGAACCTAGGACATAAATTGTGCCAATTAGAAGTCCTGCAATGAAGCGAAAAAAAGCGACCATAATGGCAACTTAGAGAGCAATAAAGATTCGCTCAATGCGCAAAGCAAATTTTTAAACGAAAATTACAATTCTATGCGGCAAGAGTGCTGGCAAATAAACCAAGGCCTATAACAATAAAGCCAAGTGTTGCAACTCCGCCCAACAACCATTTTGCATCATCGATGCTTGTATCAAGTTGGTTATCTTCCATTTTGAAGGTTGATTCAGCGGTTTCAGTTTTTACGGTCATAATCTCTTCCAGTATTAGTTAATAGTTCCTTAACGTAAGATATCTGAAATTTAAAGAAGAAAATTAGGTTTGGCTGTTTAAAAACGCACGTTGGTTAACGACGTCCTGGAAAATCGTTAGTTTCCGAACTTGCCGTTTTTGGGGAAACCTTTTGGTGCAATGCGGCCAGCTTGGGCTCTTTCGCCAACATATTCAGCGAGTTCTTCCAGGTTGCGGTTATGAGTTCTACCCGCAGAATCTTCCCAGGTCAGCCCGTCTACTTTATTGAAGATACGGACATCTTTTACGCCGCCATCCTTGTATTTTTGAAGGCGAACACCTTTGCCGCGCCCCATCTCTGGAATTTGTTCAACAGAGAAAACAAGCAATTTTCGGTTATCGCCAACAACAGCAAGGCTATCTCCTGAGGCTGGTGTACAAATAGCAGCTTCATCAGGCATTTTTACATTGAGAACCTGCTTGCCCTTACGAGTATTGGCAATTACATCCGGTTCAGACACCACAAAGCCATTACCCGCTTTTGAAGCAATTAAAAGTTTGCGGCTCGTGTCATGCTTAAAGGCAGCAATGATGTCAGTATCATTGTCCATATCAACCATCACTCGCACTGGTTCGCCATGGCCGCGTCCACCAGGCAATTTATCTGCACCCAGAGTGAAGAACTTTCCACCCGTGGTGAACAGAATAACTTTATCAGTTGTCTCGGCGTGGAAGCAGGTGAGAAGCTTGTCGCCCTCTTTAAATGCCAAAGTTGAAAAATCACCTACGTGACCTTTCATTGCGCGTATCCAGCCTTTTTGCGAAAGCACCACCGTGACAGGTTCTTTTTCAATCATGGCTTCCTGAATTGCATCAATATCATGTTCTGGTGCCACACCGAATTGAGTGCGTCTTGCACCAAGTTCGGTATCCTTGCCGAATTTCTTATTCACCTCACCAATATCATGTTTAAGCACAGACCATTGTTGCTCTTCAGAAGCTAGAAGTCCTTCTATTTGGGACTTTTCTTCCGACAGTTTGTCATGCTCTGTCTTGATTTCGAACTCTTCAAGCTTCGCCAAAGACCGCAAACGCATGTTGAGAATGGATTCAGCTTGCAAGTCCGTTAGATTGAACGTCGCAATCAACGATTTCTTGGGTTCTTCTTCGAACCGCACAATTCGGATCACTTCATCAATGTTGAGGTAGGCAATTAACAAGCCACCCAAGATTTCAAGCCTGCGATCAATCTGACCAAGACGGAACTTTGAACGCCGAACGAGTACTTCACGGCGGTGCTCCAGCCATTCTCGAAGCACATCACGCAGTGACATGACCTTCGGCACTTTTCCCTGAGATAGGACATTCATATTAAGAGAAATACGGCTCTCAAGCTCTGTAAGATTGAACATCGATTCCATCAGTATTTCAGGATCGACTGCTCGCGACTTTGGTTCAATTACAATTCGGATATCTTCTGCAGACTCATCGCGTATATCACCCAAAAGCGGTAGCTTGCGGTTTAGTAGCAATTCAGCAATCTTTTCTATTAGGCGAGACTTTTGAACCTGGTAGGGAATTTCGGAAATGATGATCTGGTAACCGCCACGACCGGTATCTTCCTTTTCCCATTTGGCACGAACCCTAAAACCACCCCGACCTGTTTTATATGCTTCAACAATGCTTTCTCGATAATCAACAATCATACCGCCGGTTGGAAAATCTGGGCCCTGAACGTACTCTACAAGTTTTTCTATTCCAGCATTCGGAAACTTGATTAGGTGAATAGCTGCATCACAAAGTTCTGCTGCGTTGTGCGGCGGGATATTGGTTGCCATACCCACGGCAATGCCGGCGGAGCCATTAGCCAAAAGATTTGGAAAGGCGCCTGGCAAAACAACAGGTTCTTTATCTTCTTCGTTATAGGTCAGACGAAAATCTACGGCGTCTTCATCGATGCCTTCAAGTAGATAACTTGCAACTTCTGTCATTCGCGCTTCAGTATAACGATAGGCAGCAGCATTATCGCCATCTACATTGCCGAAATTACCCTGACCATCGATTAGCGGATAACGCTGCGCAAAATCCTGAGCCAAACGAACCAGCGCATCATAGACCGCCTGATCACCATGCGGGTGAAATTTACCGATTACATCACCAACAATACGCGCGCATTTCTTGAAGCCTGTATTAGGGTCCAGTTTAAGAATTCGCATTGCATGCAAGATACGGCGATGCACAGGTTTAAGCCCGTCGCGCACGTCTGGTAGCGCGCGACCCATAATCGTCGAAAGTGCATAAGCCAGATACCGTTCTTCGAGCGCTGATTTTAGATCAACACTTTCAACGCCATCATCATCACTCGGTGGAATCAAGTCATTTCCCATAGGCATGGATTAACTAAACACGCGATTCGAGGCAAGCAAAATCAAGTAATATAAGGAGTTCTCCCAAGGTGTGACCGACTGCACATAATTGAAAACCAACAAAAGCTAATTTCGACTCAGGGCAGGTCAGAATTACATCAGGAGGAAAAATTGTTTACCACCACATTACAAATGTCGATTTTCGAAATTGTCGGCTTCATGGGCGTAGCTTTATATTTGGGATCATATACTGCGTTACAACTCCAAATACTAGATTGCAACGGCATAAAATTTCCATTTTTGAACTTCCTGGCAGCAAGCTGCGTGCTGATATCCTTATCAGAAAGCTTCAATATGTCATCTGCTCTCATTCAGATATCCTGGATTGCAATTAGTAGCTATGGAATTGCTCGTCTTCTTATACAACGGATGAAAAAACAGCGGTTGGACCAAACAGGACACATCTCTGCCTAAATGAAATGCATGGCACTTACCAGCCGCCACCGCCTCCGCCCCCTCCGCCGCCGCCAGAACTACCACTTCCACCTAAAAACCCGGAAGATGATGATTTTGGTACCGGCATCGCCGATGAAAACCCGTCTTGCATGGAAGATGTAAAATCATCCATGGAATTTGAAAGATCACCACTGTTGAAATCTCTACCACGGTACCAACCAGGCCTATAGCTTGCTGCAACGGCACCGGCGGCAACTGCTGCGGCCAGCCAAACTTCAAAACTCTTTGACCACGGTTTTTCCACGCCAAGTGCTACGGCATATGGCAATAGCTCTTCATAGTGTGCTGTAGAAAAATCCGGCGCATCTTCCATGTTCATACGATCTTTTTCCGCTAGCGTGAGATAGGTCTTAAGGCCCTCGATCTCATCCATCTTTGCACGACCAAGAGCAGTAGGCGCCCCCAGAAGGAAGAAGAACAATACATTTAAAACAATAATACCGACGACGATAACAATTGGCCAAGGATCACTAAACGCTGATAGCAATCCCCTTGCGGCAAATCCCAGCGTCGTCGACATTACGCTAAATATAAAGAAACCGATAAATACCAGGTTAAAAATCTTTCCCAACAAATTCGTTGTATACCCATCCTACTCCAAAACCCGAATGTTTTGGTGTGATATGATACGAAAG
>JAALLB010000186.1 GCA_011087745.1 Hyphomicrobiales bacterium
AAGCCTGAAACGTCAACCCCAAATAATCAGATTTTCAAGGACTCGGAGTATACTTTAAAAAACGCGACATTTTTGGGTCGTTTATTTGGGGGAGGTGTTGAGGTATCCAGCAACCAAATTCGGAATGGTTTTCTAAAATGACAGCCTTTACTCGATAAGGGAAACCCGGTTTCCTGTATGGCGTTCTAATCTCCCGGCCAACGCGAGCTCCATTAGAACCAATTGGACTTGTCCAGGCTTTGCACCCGTAAAGCGAATGATGTCGTCGATTTCTGTTGGTGAAGGTCCCAGGCTGGAAATTATGGCGGTGCGGATCGTATCATCTGCCGTCTGGAGGCCGCTGTTAAGCACCTCAAATGGAAGCTCATCGCTTCCCTCGGTGATATCATCGTAAATGAATTCATTTGCGGAAGGATCCAACGGCGTCAAAGCTTCCAGTATATCCTCCGTCGTGGTTACCAACGTTGCACCTTGTTTTATGAGGCCATTGGTTCCTTCGCTGCGGGGATCCAGAGGTGAACCTGGAACATCCATCACAAGCCGGCCCATTTCATTGGCAAGCCTTGCAGAGATTAGGGAACCAGAGCGTTTTGCAGCTTCCACCACCACTACGCCGTGCCAAGCCAGTTACAATACGGTTTCTACGTGAAAAATCCTTAGCTCGTGGTTGCCATCCCATTGGCATTTCGCTTACCAGAACTCCATCGTTATCAACAATGGCTTTTGCCAGATCACGGTTTTCTTCCGGAAAGACCTGATCTACCCCGCCTGCAAAAACCGCAACAGTTCCTGTTGCAAGCGATGCTCTATGAGCTGCAGTATCAATGCCGCGAGCAAGACCGGAAGTGACTACATAACCATGTTCTCCAAGTTGTGATGAAAACCGCTGGGTGAGTTTCATGCCTGCAATTGAAGCGTTTCGAGAACCAACAATTGCAACACTTTTTTCCAATAATGTTTCGGTGTTTCCAATGACCGCAATTAAAGGTGGACTTTGATCAGCGTTACGTAAGACTGGAGGATAGTCAGGTTCGCCGATGGCGATAAGTCAAGCGCCGGCACTATGACATCGTATCATTTCACGCTCTGCATCTTCGATTGGACATATCTTGATGCGAGATGCAGCACCACCCCGTTCGGCAAGTGCAGGCAGGGTTTCAAGCGCTGCTGCAGCTGTTCCGTAATGGGAAATTAAATCGCGAAATGTTGCGGGACCAACATTTTGACTTCTGGTAAGCCGTAACCAATTCAACCGTTGCCCATCATCAAGATGAAAATATCTTTTTTGATCGATTGGTTGATTGGTCAAATTTACCCCTTCTTGCCAATCTTGCCTTCTTCACCCTTGACAAGGCGCCCGATGTTTTTGCGGTGGCGCCAAAATGTAATCAAAGTAAGAAGTGCAAATAACTCGGCCCATTGAACGTATCCGAATGCATAAAACGCAATGGGCGTTGCGATAGTCGCCAATAAGGCAGATAAGGAAGAATATCGGCTAATTGCGGCAGTCGCCAGCCAAACAGCTGCAAATACCAGCAGGATTTTGAAGGAAAAGCCCAGGATAATGCCAACATAGGTGGCGACGCCTTTGCCACCTTTGAATTTAAGCCAAACGGGAAAGCAATGACCAAGAAATGCGCCTAATCCTGCCATAACTGCCTGGTCCGGGCCAAGCTGCCATCCCAGTAAAACAGCAACTGTACCCTTTAACATGTCGCCGATTAGCGTTGCTGCAGCAACCTTTTTGTTGCCGGTTCGAAGAACATTTGTCGCGCCAATGTTGCCAGAACCAATTGCCCTGACATCACCCATGCCTGCCATGCGGGTAAAAACGAGACCAAAGGGTATGGAACCAAGCAAATATCCAATTGCCAAGGCAAACAGAAGATATGGTGCTGCAATTGACCAGCTAATTGGATCCGGCATTTTGCCCCCGAAATAATTATCTAAGTATTATTAGAGTATCATAGTGCGTCCATCAATAATGGTTTGCAAGACTTTTCCGCTAAATCGCTCGCCTTCAAATGGAGTATTCTTTGAACGCGATACAATATCTTCTTCATGAACTACCCAAGGGGTGTCCAGATCTGCAATTATCAAATCTGCAGCAGATCCAGGTTTCAATGTGCCACCTGGAAGTCCAAAAATCTCCGCAGGCTTGGTGGATAAGGCATCAATCAAACGGGTGAGAGAAACTTCTTCATTATGATAAAGCCGCATGGCAGCAGCAAAAAGTGTCTCAAGACCAATGGCTCCTTCAGCAGCTTCAGCAAAAGGATGTCGCTTTTCATCCACATCATGAGGGTCGTGGCTTGAAACAATAATATCAATTGTGCCGTCTGCTAATGCCCTGATCATGGCTTGACGATCGTCCTCATCTCGCAGGGGCGGAGCAAGCCTTAAGTAAGTGCGGTAACGACCAATGTCATTTTCATTGAGCGTCAGGTGATTAATTGAAACTCCGCAAGTAACCGAATTACCCTCGCGTTTGTATTTTGAAATTACTTCAGCAGAATCGGACGTTGATATTTTTGCCGCATGGTATTTGCCGGATGTTAGGGCAGCAATTCGCAAATCTCTTTCAAGTGTAATGATCTCGGCCTCACGTGGAATTCCTGGCAGTCCCAAATGGGTTGCATTCAAACCTTCGTTCATTACCCCATTGGATGATAAATCAGGATCTATCGTTTCTTGCGAAATCACCATATCAAAATCACGCGCATAGGTGAGGGCGCGACGCAGTGTAAGGTTATTCTGCAGGGAACGTTTGCCCTCCGTGAGCATAACTGCACCTGCCTCTTGCAAAAGTCCAAACTCTGTAAGTTCTTTGCCTTCAAAACCTTTGGTAATTGAAACAGCTGGATAAACTCGAACTTCCGCATCATCGCGCGCTGCTCTTCGAACAAAATCAACCAGAGCAACGTCATCGATTACCGGATCAGTCTCCGGCATCATGATGAAGCTTGTCACGCCGCCAGCCGCAGCTGATTTGCTGGCGGAAGCGATGGTTTCGCGGTGTTCCCCGCCAGGTTCACCAACGTAGACGCGTGCATCAACCAAACCTGGGAAAACATGTTTGCCCGTTGCGTTGATAACCTCTGCACCCTTGGGAGCAGAAATGCCTTCACGCACGGCATCGATTTTGCCATCGATGATCAGAATATCAAAAATACCGTCGAGCTCTTGTGACGGATCAACAACATAGGCGCTTTTAATAAGAGTAGTTTGCTTACTCATGACGCACCTCCATTGTTCTTGGTGTTTTCTATCAATATTTCAATGATCGCCATTCGAATGGCAACACCCATTTCAACTTGGGTTTCGATAACACTTTGAGGTCCATCAGCAATTTCCGAGGCAATTTCAACACCGCGGTTCATTGGGCCAGGATGCATGACAAGCGTATCAGGTTTTGCATAAGCCAGTTTTTCGGCATCCAGACCAAAATACCGAAAGTATTCACGGACAGAAGGGATTAATGCACCAGCCATGCGCTCGCGTTGGACACGTAACATCATAATGATATCCGCACCCTGTAGCCCGTCTTTCATGTTCCGAAATACCTCAGCGCCAAGTTTTTCAATTCCGGAAGGAAGCAGCGTCGATGGGGCGATGACACGAACCCTTGCGCCCATGGTGTTCAGAAGAATGATGTTCGAGCGAGCAACACGGCTATGTAAAACATCACCGCAAATCGCAACAACAAGCCCATCAAGGGTGCCCTTGTTGCGTTGGATGGTAAGAGCATCAAGAAGCGCCTGGGTAGGGTGTTCATGTGCGCCGTCGCCAGCATTGATAACTGAACAACCTACTTTGTTGGCAAGAAGCTCTACAGCACCTGCAGATTGATGTCGCACAACCAGGAGATCAGGTTGCATTGCGTTAAGCGTCATTGCTGTATCAATTAGCGTTTCGCCTTTTTTAACCGATGATGAAGCAACTGACATATTCATCACATCTGCACCCAGCCGTTTGCCGGCAAGTTCAAACGATGATTGTGTTCTGGTGGAAGCTTCAAAGAACAAATTGATCTGCGTCCGTCCGCGAAGCACAGCCTTTTTCTTTTCAAGCTGGCGCGATACAGAAACGGCTTCATCAGCACGATCTATGAGATATTGAATTTCGTGAGGAGAAAGCTCCGCAATACCCAGCAAGTGGCGCTGGTTGAAGCTTTTTAAAGGAGAGTTTTTAACATTTACCATTAAAGCTAAACCTATACAGGGCAATCGCGCTTCAGAATCCTTGGATGAGGGTTTTGAGGAAGTCATT
>JAALLB010000187.1 GCA_011087745.1 Hyphomicrobiales bacterium
ATAGTCGCTTAACATTTGAACAAAACGCCCTCCGACAAACAAGGGGCGGTTCACCCGAGTTTGGCAGGCACCGGTACTTAACCGTTGGTGAAGCGCATCGGTTTTTGGATACGCGAAAAATAAATGACGGTGATGCAGAAGCACTGTCACATGTTCCCTAGCACAGTGAAGCTTTCAGGTCAGCGGTTTATGAGAGTAAACGACTGCTTTATTTGATGTTGCAGGATAAAGAACGGTTTACCTCAGAAGTGCATGAAGCATTTGAAGGTCGTGAAGCGCTGCTTGCAGGCCAATGCGAAACCCTGCTGAAAGCTGCGGAAGTTTTGATGGCAAATTCAGAACATGATGCGGCAGCTTTTTTATTGGAATATTTCAGCAATACGGAGTTGATAACCGGGCTTGATTGTGTCCAGGCGCTTTCTGCCAGCATTGAAACGCGCGTAAAGGCGCTGGGTATCAGCCATTCTGACGATCAAGTCCTAATGTATGAGCAGACCTGGTAGTCTGCCCTAAGCCAAATAATCTTGTAGCGGCTTTACACCCATTTCACGCTTGCTCAGCGCTTCCATGGCTTCCGACATAGCGATTGCAGCCGTGAGCGTTGTGGTATGCGCTACACGGGTTTTAAGGGCTGCCTGGCGTAGTGAGCGGGAGTCTGACATCGCTTTTGCGCCTTCAGTCGTGTTTATGACCAATTGCACTTGTCCGTTGTGGATTGCATCTTCGATATGAGGGCGACCCTCAAGCACCTTGTTGATGCGTTGGCAGTCGAGGCCATTTTCCTCAAAGAAACGCTGCGTGCCGCCGGTGGCCATGAGCTTAAACCCAAGATCAACAAACACCTTGGCAGCCGGCAGGACGCCCGGCTTGTCCGCATCTTTGACGGATATGAAGATATTACCTTCCGTAGGTAGTACCGTTCCTGCACCCAGTACAGCTTTTGCATAGGCCATTGGGTAGTCTGTATCCAGGCCCATTACCTCGCCAGTTGAATGCATTTCCGGCCCAAGCAGAATGTCAACGCCCGGGAACCTTGCAAACGGGAAGACTGCTTCTTTAACCGCAATGTGTTTGAGGTTTTGAGCTTCGCGCCACTCGCCGTATTGAGCGATTGCACCCTCAAGCATTTCACCAGCCATAATGCGACTTGCGATTTTGGCAATTGGCGAACCAATTGTTTTTGCAACAAATGGAACCGTACGCGAAGCACGCGGGTTAACTTCAAGAACAAAGATTTCACCATCCTTGATGGCGTATTGCATGTTCATCAGGCCAGAGACCTCTAATGCCAATGCCATTTTTTTGGATTGAAGGATAAGTTCATCGATTACATTTTGTGGTAGCGAATGGGTTGGCAATGAACAGGCTGAATCGCCTGAGTGAATACCAGCTTCCTCAATGTGTTCCATGATGCCGCACACTTTGACGCTTTCACGGTCGCAGAGGCAATCAACATCAACTTCAATTGCGCCGGAAAGGTAGCTGTCGATGAGCACCGGAGTGTCGCCTGAGACAACAACTGCCTCATTAATATAACGCTCAAAACCAGCATCAGTGCGAACGATTTCCATTGCGCGTCCACCCAGTACATAGGAAGGGCGGATGACAACCGGATAGCCAATTTTCTTAACGATTTCGCGGGCTTCATTAGCAGAACGGGCAATGCCATTGCGGGGCTGGAGCATGTCCAAATCCTGCAGCAGCTTTTGGAAGCGATCACGATCCTCGGCGAGATCGATCTTGTCCGGTGATGTTCCCAGAATTGGGACGTTATTGTCTGTCAGGAATTGCGCCAATTTGAGTGGGGTCTGACCACCAAATTGAACGATGACGCCCTTGAGGGTTCCGTTTGATTGTTCTACGCGAACAATTTCCATTACGTCTTCAGCGGTGAGTGGCTCGAAGTACAGGCGGTCAGATGTATCATAATCGGTTGAAACGGTTTCAGGGTTACAATTGACCATGATGGTTTCAAAACCGGCTTCTTCCAGTGCGAAGGCAGCATGACAGCAGCAATAATCAAATTCGATGCCCTGGCCAATACGGTTTGGGCCGCCACCCAGGATCATGACTTTTTCCCGATCTGAAGATTGCGCTTCGCTTTTTACTTCACCCGCAAAAGGCACTTCGTAAGTTGAGTACATGTAGGCGGTTGGTGAGGCAAATTCTGCGGCGGATGTATCAATGCGTTTATAGACCGGGTGTACATCAAGATTGCCACGAAGTGCGGTGACATCGTCTTCAGACTTTCCGGATAGTTCAGCCAGTCTGCTGTCCGCAAAACCCTGTGCTTTCAGCATGTGCAAATTGTCTGCGTCATCCGGCAAGCCATGCTCACGGATACGATCTTCGCTTGCGATGATGTTTTGGAATTGTTCAATATACCAAGGGTCGAATTTTGAATATTGGTGCACTTCTTGCGGCGTGGCACCTTCGCGAAGTGATTGGGCCACCATGCGCAGACGATCTGGTGTTGCTGTTACAAGTGCCGCGCGGATCGCGTTTTTGTCATCCGCCCCTTCACCAATGCCCGGGATCTCGATTTCATCAAGACCGGAAAGACCCGTCTCAAGACCACGAAGCGCCTTTTGCATGGATTCAGCGAAGGTTCTGCCGATTGCCATAACTTCGCCAACAGATTTCATCGCGGTAGAAAGGTGAGGCGGGCTGCCCGGGAATTTTTCAAAAGCAAAGCGCGGAATTTTGGTCACGACATAATCAATTGAAGGCTCAAAGGATGCTGGTGTTGCGCCACCGGTAATATCGTTGTCCAGTTCATCAAGCGTGTAGCCTACTGCAAGCCGCGCTGCGACCTTTGCAATTGGGAAACCCGTTGCCTTTGAGGCAAGCGCTGAGGAACGCGAAACGCGCGGATTCATTTCGATAACCACAAGACGGCCATCTTTAGGGTCGACTGCGAATTGAACGTTTGAGCCACCCGTTTCAACGCCGATTTCACGAAGCACAGCAATCGATGCATTTCGCATGACTTGATATTCTTTGTCGGTCAGCGTTAAGGCGGGAGCGACCGTGATGGAGTCGCCCGTATGAACGCCCATTGGGTCAACGTTTTCAATTGAACAGATGATGATGCAGTTGTCAGCCTTATCGCGCACAACTTCCATCTCGTATTCTTTCCAGCCAAGAATACTTTCTTCAACCAGAACTTCATTTGTTGGTGAAGCGTCGACGCCGCCAATGACGAACTTGTAAAGCTCTTCAAGGGTATAGGCGATGCCGCCACCTTGACCACCCATGGTAAAGGAAGGGCGCACAATTGCCGGCAGGCCAGTTGTCTTGGTAGCTTCAAGGGCTTGCATTTGAGCAACAAGACGATGTTCTTCCAGACGCAGCGTTTCACCCTCACACCATTCTGCTTCAAAAGCGTCTTGATCCTTTGCAGCTTTCAATTGCTCATCGTAGTCAGCTTTAAACCGGCTTTTCAGCTCTGTGGTATTCACGAACGCGGAACGAGGTGTCGCAAGACCAATCTTGTGCATGGCTTCGCGGAAGAGGTCACGGTCTTCTGCCTTGTCGATTGCATGGGCATCTGCACCGATCATCTCGACATCAAATTTGTCCAGCACACCCAATTTACGTAGTGACAGAGCAGTATTAAGCGCGGTTTGCCCACCCATGGTTGGCAGAACAACGAGTTTGTCGTCAGGACGCTCGGTGCGTTCTTTCTCGATGATTTTTGCAACGATTTCAGGGGTGATTGGCTCGATGTAAGTTGCGTCTGCCAATTCAGGGTCTGTCATGATGGTGGCAGGATTTGAGTTCACCAGAATAATTCGGTAACCCTCGGCTTTTAGCGCTTTGCAGGCTTGTGTTCCCGAGTAATCAAATTCGCAGGCCTGGCCGATAACGATTGGGCCAGCCCCAATGATAAGGATGGATTTTATATCTTTTCTTGCGGGCATCTAGCGGTTCATTTCTCTTCAGGTCGCGGCGAGGATTTCATCCATGGGAGGGGAGAAGAATCGTGACGCGAAATTTAATGGCTAGAAGAGTCCTATAGATGATCTAAACAGGTTGTGAAAGGGGGGTGAGACCAGAAAGTGGGGGTAAATTGCAGAATTAAATTTTAGTTGCGCCGTCTTGCCACATTTCTGTCGTTGAAGAGATGTTTTTTGATGCCGGAATGTTAAAATTCTCCAATAAGGTTTTTAAAATTATACTCCGAGTCCTTGAAAATCTGATTATTTGGGGTTGACGTTTCAGGCTT
>JAALLB010000188.1 GCA_011087745.1 Hyphomicrobiales bacterium
AACTTTCGTATAATATCACACCAAAACATTCGGGTTTTGGAGTAGGATGGGTATACAACAAACAGTTTTTGGCTAAAGTTTTTATCTGCATGAATTGTGGAGAGACCCATGGTTGAAAACGTCAAAGATAATGGCATGAGCAAGGAATGTAATTACCATCCTGAACTCCCCCTTCACGATCCTTCAATTTTTAAATGGCCACCCAAGCCCGGGTTATTATTCCGCTGGTTGGTTCGCAACTGGCTGATGTTAAGTGAGCGCATGATGATGGTGATCCTTGCCATAGCGCTTTGGGCATTTGCTTACCCCTCACTTGAAACCACCAAAACTTTCGCTTTGAATTGGATATTTCAAATCTGGGTCATCAATCTGGTAATGATGCTTTGCATTGCCGGCGGGCTTCATTGGTATTTTTATATGCGCAAAGGCCAGGCAAAGAAGTTGAAGTTTGATCATCGGGATCAAGCCAAAAACAATCGAATGTGGAACTTTTCCAATCAGGTTCACGACAACATGTTCTGGACGCTCACAAGCGGTGTTGGCCAAATCACTGCGTTCTAGGCTTTGACCATGTGGCTGATGGCCAATCATTATATTCCAACAATTACCTTCGCAGAAAATCCTGTATGGTTTGTACTTGCAATAATTTTATTGCCTATTTGGTCAGCGTTTCATTTCTACTGGGTTCACCGCCTGTTGCATGTGCCGTTTTTCTACAAGCACTTTCACATTTTGCACCATCGCAATGTAAACATCGGTCCCTGGTCAGGTGTTTCCATGCACCCGGTTGAACATTTTTTATATCTGTCCACATTTGCCATTCATTGGATAGTTCCATCCCACCCAATCCATCTGTTCTTCCATGTAATCTATCAAGGCCCAGGCGCTGCCATGAGCCACACCGGATATGAAGAACTGCTGATCAAGGACAAACCGCGCCTTGCACTTGGCACTTTTTATCACCAACTGCATCACCGTTATTATGAGTGTAATTACGGCAACCAGGAAATGCCCTGGGATCGCTGGTTCGGCACATTTCATGATGGGTCAAACGAAGGCACACAATCAACCAAGGAACGCAGACGCAAGATGTATCAGGGTTGACGATTAACCGATTAGCAGTCTCAGCCAGCAACGCCGGCTTCCCAACCAAGCATAGCTCGCTTGCGGGTTAACCCCCAATGATAGCCTGTTAGCGCACCAGACTTTCCAAGTGCCCTGTGACAGGGAACCACAAATGAAATCGGGTTACGACCAACCGCCGCTCCAACCGCACGAACAGCCTTGGGGTTTTCAATCGCTTCTGCAATATCAGAATATGTTTTTGCGCGGCCAAGCGGTATACCCAATAAAGTATCCCAAACCCTGATCTGAAAATCAGTCCCAATCAGCGTTACTCGTAAGGGCGTATCCGGGGACCAATTATCGGGCTTGAAAATCCGTTTCGCCATAAACTCAGTTAGGGCATAATTTTCACTATAGAGTGCATTTGGCCAACGGCCTTTCATGTCTTCAAGTGCTAAAGCTTCCTCGCCAGCATCACAAAAAGCCAGCCCGACCAGTGAAGCACTTTGTCTTTCGCCTGTTACCATAACCAGCGCTTGCCCAAACGGACATTGATGAAAGCCGTATTGCAATTGCAATCCATCACCTTTTGCTTTCCAAATACCAGGAGACATTGCTTCATGGGTTACAAACAAATCGTGCAATCTTGATGGAGAAGATAGTCCCAATTCGTACGTTGCATCCAAAATCGGCAAATCTTCATCCCGTAAAAGTCGCTTTGCGTGATCAAGTGTTACAGCCTGACTAAACGCCTTTGGAGAAATGCCGGCCCACCGGGTGAACAGTTTTTGAGTAGCCGTTTCACCAAGTCCAAGGTGAGATGCCAATTCACCAAGCGTGGGTTGATCCTGCCAACGAAGGGAAAGAAATTCCACGGCCATGCGAATGGTCGCATAATCGCCATCAAGCGTTTTGTCAGCTTCTAAAATGTGCCCGCCATAACGCAGGGCCTTTGGGGAGTGTAGATCGTGTTTCATGACGTAAGATTAGAACGCGGTGATCAAATCCGCCACCCGAAACTTGCATGCCTGGTTTTACTATATTTTCACGCGTCCAAGTGCACTCTTAAAGGCATCCGCAAAACTCTCACGATCATCCGGATTTAAAAAAGCGCCAATCGGCAAGCTGAATTCTTTCGTGGTCAACCGCAGTGAAGTGATTCCCATTTCCTCATGGCGGTCCACTTCAAACCGGGTCCAGAAAGGATTGAAACGATGCTCAACCAATCGCCCGGCCGGATCAAATTTCTGGATTTTCAATTCATCTCTGGCAACAGAGATTACTTCACGAGCCTTGGCTGCTCTATAATTAATTTTAAAGGCAAGCCAAATGATAAAAGCATCCAGCCCCATCGCGACAAAAACAGGCCAGGCCCCCATCAACAAAAACATCATTCCGGATATAAAACAGGTAATTGCAACAAACCCCATCAACAGGAAAAACCCGGTTCGACCCAATGAGCGATGCGGGGTAAGTTCTGCAATAAATTCTGGTTTATTCTCTTCATCCATAAGGTATAATCTAGAGCGAAATAAAAGTTTGAACAGGATCAAAAAAGTCGCATGGCACCCCAAAAGAAAAAACGCTTGCCAAGAAGCAAATATAACCAGGAAGAATTAACTGAAATCTTCTCACGTTTTCGCCAATTACGTCCAGAACCCAAAGGCGAACTTGTACATGTGAACCCCTTCACACTCGTCGTTGCAGTTGCGCTTTCTGCTCAGACAACAGATGTGGGTGTAAATCGTGCAACCAAAGACCTTTTCAAAGTTGCCGATACGCCTGAAAAAATGTTGGCATTGGGAGAAACAAAAGTCGGTGAATACATCAAAACCATTGGCCTGTGGCGCAACAAGGCCAAAAACGTAATTGCCCTTTCACAAATGCTGGTTGATGACTTTGACAGCACCGTCCCCAGGGAACGTTCTGAATTGGTGAAGCTTCCCGGCGTTGGGCGCAAAACAGCAAACGTTGTAATGTCCATGGCATTCGGCATTCCGACCATGGCTGTGGACACACACATTCTGCGCATTAGCGCCCGCATGGGCATGGCACCTGCCAAAACACCTGATGATGTTGAAGCTATTTTGATGAAAATTATTCCAGAAGAATTTTTATATCACGCTCATCACTGGTTGATTTTGCATGGGCGTTATACGTGTGTTGCCAGAAAGCCCAAATGCGAAATCTGCATTGTTGCTGATATTTGCAAATCAAAGGAAAAAACCTGCGATGTGCCAGCCACAATTGTCCCAATTCTAGATCAGGAGATACCTACATGATTTTCCACGGGATAAACTATTTGAGCGTAATTATTGCAGCCGTAGCAGGCATGATGGCAGGCGCTGCATGGTATGGCGCTCTTGCCAAACCATGGATGAAAGCAGTTGGGCTAACCGAAGAGCCAACTCCAAATCCAAAAATCTACATCGTGGCAATGATCTCACAATTCATGGTTGCCTATGTTTTGGCAGGCCTGATTGGTCACATTGGTTCGTTCACCATTTGGGGCGGTATTTTATCAGCCCTGTTTTGTTGGGGAGGTTTCAACCTTGCACCAATGATGACAAACCATCGCTTTCAGGGAAACGGCTGGGATCTAACCATAATTGATGCAGGGTATTGGTTCCTGGTTTTCGCTCTGCAAGGAGCAATAATTGGTTGGATGGGTGTATAAGTGTTTGCCCGTAGTAACCTGAAATTCGAAGCTGTTGCCCTACCAGACCGGTCTAAAATGAACGATGATGAAATGCTTGCCGCTGCGCAGAGCTTTTATGATGCCATGCGCACGCGGCATTCTGTTCGGGATTTCACATCAACTGCAGTTTCGGAAGAAATCATCAAAAACTGCATCAAAACCGCAGGTTCTGCACCAAGTGGTGCCAACCATCAGCCCTGGCATTTTGTTGCCATTAAAAATCCGGCAATCAAATCTGAAATTCGCAAGGCCGCAGAAAAAGAAGAAGAAGCGTTCTATGCTGGCGGCGCAAGCGATGAATGGATAAAGGCACTGGAGCCAATCGGTACGGGCCCTGAAAAACCCCACCTAGAAATCCTACCGTATGCACACATCTTTGCTGAAGGTGACCGGATGGGTCTTTCCATGTGA
>JAALLB010000189.1 GCA_011087745.1 Hyphomicrobiales bacterium
CATAAGGGTAATTCTCCTAGAGTTTTACCCTCCGACAAACAAGGGGCGGTTCATAATCTGAGTGAATGCTGTCACTTGTACTCTGCTTGCGCTGCACATCGCGAACCCAGTTTACCACCACACGGTATAGCCAGGTTGTAAATCCCGCATCACCGCGAAAGGATTTCAGTTTGGCTGGCAACGACATACAGACATCCTGCGCAACATCTTCTGCATCCTCTCGTCTGCCGGAAAACCGAAGTGCAATACGAAACACGCGGTCGTAATGCCTTTCAAGCAAAGCCCGAAAAGCATCTCCGTCCCCCTTGGCAGCCAGCATTGCTAAACTGTTATCCGTGGCATTATCTGCAGTAATTACATCCAAAAATCAGATCTCTTTTTGCGTTTACATCCATAAGACGTACGACAAAGGCAAATCCTTGGCAAAAAGATAAAATAATTTCAAATGAGGAAAAATCACTAATGTTGATGAAGAAATACTGTAATTTTCTGCCAAAAGCATTAAATAGAACAAATGTCGAACCCTTTTGATTCTATTCCGGATGATCCAGCGCCAGCGCAGCCAAGCGGTGGCGGCATCGCTGCACGTGCGATGGGCGCGCGAACTGGCGCCAATGCACCGGACTATTTTGAAGGGCTGAACGCAGAACAAACCGATGCGGTTGCAACGCTTGATGGCCCGCTTCTGGTCTTGGCCGGTGCGGGCACAGGCAAAACCCGAGTTCTTACAACTCGCATTGCCCATATCATCAAAACAGGCCGTGCGTATCCATCTCAAATTCTGGCGGTGACCTTCACCAACAAGGCTGCCCGGGAAATGAAAGAACGCGTCGGCCTTTATATGGGTGATGCAGTTGAAGGCATGCCCTGGCTCGGTACGTTCCACTCCATTGGCGTAAAAATCCTGCGCCGTAATGCAGAACTTGTCGGGTTAAAACCAGACTTCACGATTTTGGACACAGACGATCAAATTCGATTGCTAAAACAACTTATCCGCGCTGAGGGCATAGATGACAAACGCTGGCCGGCCAGAATGCTTGCTGGCCATATTGATAGTTGGAAAAACAAGGGCCTTGGTCCTGAGCAAATTTCGGAAGGTGATGCAAGAGCCTATGGCGATGGAAAGGGCCGCGATCTATACCGTCAATATCAAGCCCGCCTGAAAATCCTCAACGCCTGCAACTTCGGCGACTTGCTGACAGAAACCATCAGACTGTTCAAGGAAAACCCTAACGTTCTGGCTGAATACAACAATCGCTTTAAATACATCCTCGTCGACGAATACCAGGACACCAACGTTGCCCAATACGTGTGGCTTAGATTGCTGGCGCAATCTACCTCTTCCGAAGACGCATCCGCGCCTTCGGCCGTTCACGAGCAGGCGTCTCGGCTAGACGCCTCGTCTGGCTCTGCCACGGAGGGAGGCCAAACAAGCAGAAGCGAAGCTTCGGGAGCCGATAGTGCGACCGAGGCGAATGCCTCGCACCCGCGCAGTGACGATGGCGACGCCATCGGCAGCGTGAGCGAAAAACAAACCACTACAAATCTGGCCGCGCCAAACTTGTGCTGTGTGGGCGATGATGATCAGTCAATCTATGGTTGGCGCGGGGCTGAAGTTGATAACATCCTGCGCTTTGACAAAGACTTTCCAAGCGCCAAGGTTATTCGTCTGGAGCGCAACTATCGTTCAACCGCTCACATACTGGGCGCGGCAGGACATCTTATTGATCACAATGAAGACCGCCTCGGCAAAACCCTCTTCACCGATGATGTTGATCCGGATGCTTCCAAGGTCATTGTATCAGCTGGGTGGGATTCAGAAGAAGAAGCCCGTTCCATTGGCGATGAAATCGAAGCCTTGCAATCCAAAGGTCATATCTTAAACGAGATTGCCATCCTTGTTCGTGCTTCTTTCCAGATGCGCGAGTTTGAAGATCGCTTTGTCACCATGGGATTAAACTACCGTGTTATTGGCGGGCCAAGATTTTATGAGCGCATGGAAATTCGCGATGCCATGGCCTATTTCCGCGTTGTGTGTCAGCCAGCAGATGATTTGGCTTTTGAGCGGATTGTCAACAAACCAAAACGCGGCATTGGCGATGCAACCATCCGCACCATCCACGACAATGCAAGAGCAAGAGGCATCCCACTAACAGTTGCAGCCCGCGAGTTGGTGGAAACCGAAGAGTTAAAACCCAAGGTGCGTGGCACGTTAAAAAACGTACTTGAAAACTTTGATCGCTGGCGGCAGGAACTCACGTCCACATCGCACACGGAACTGGCAGAAATTATTCTGGATGAAAGCGGCTACACCGAGATGTGGCAAAACGATCGCTCGCCAGATGCTCCAGGACGATTGGAAAACCTGAAAGAACTGGTCCGCTCCATGGAGGAGTTCGAAAACCTGCCCGGCTTCCTTGAGCATATTTCCTTGGTCATGGATACAGATAGCGGCGAAGATCTGGATGCGGTATCCATAATGACGCTGCACTCCGCCAAAGGGCTGGAATTTGACACCGTCTTTTTACCCGGTTGGGAAGAAGGTCTTTTCCCCCACCAGCGCTCGCTCGATGAAGGGGGCAGATCAGGATTGGAAGAAGAACGTCGCCTTGCCTATGTCGGCATTACCAGGGCACGCCAGAAGTGTTATATCCACTTTGTTTCCAACCGAAGAATTCACGGGTTGTGGCAATCTTCCCTTCCCTCCCGCTTCATTGATGAATTACCGGAAGCACACGTCGAAGTTGCAGAAAGCCAAATCTCCTATGGTGGCTATGGCGGCAGTAACGCAGGCGGACGCTACGGTTCCAGCCGCTTTGATAATGTCGATACATTTGACAGCACCTACTCAAGCCCCGGATGGCAGCGAGCGCAATCAAAACCCAAAAGCGGCGGCAACACCTGGGGCGCAAAGCCATCAGGATTTGGCGGCAAAACCATAGAAGGCAACTTGGTCGCCTCCTCTATCAACGAACCCAGCTCAAATTTCAAAGTCGGCGATCGCGTATTCCACCTAAAATTTGGAAACGGCAACATCGCACTGGTCGATGGCAATAAACTGACAATCGACTTTGATAAGGCTGGCCAGAAACGAGTGTTGGATTCATTTGTAGAAGGAAAATGAAGTTGGCCCTCAGCAATTGGCAAGCATTGTTTATTTTTGCAATTAGATTGAAGAGCAGAAAATGGCGGGAATGTCTTATAGGCAACCAAGTTCTTATAACCACGCAGATTATGCTATGAACTCAAAACGAATTGAGAGATTAAAGTGGCAACAATTTCAATTCCATTAATCTTCTGCGATTTGGACATCAGCAATTGTTGTGGTTGCAAGTTGCTCAACCAGATTGCGTTCGACATCCCTCAAGACTCTTGAGACTTGTTTGTGTAGCGCATGTTCCATGGAGCAGTGATGGTCACCGTCATCTTTGTCTGGTGCAATTATTTGTTCATCCAAGGCGAGGTAGACATCGGCTAAAGTAATACTCTGCGGTTCGCGAGCAAGCTTCCACCCACCTGAATGTCCTTTTTCAGATGTTAAAAGCCCCGCTTCTCGCAATCGCCCAAGCACTCGGCGTACGACCACAGGATTTGTACCTGCATGGGCTGCTATATCTGAAGAAGTCTGTGACTGATCAGGGTCGGTCGCCATATGGCCCAGCGTATGTAGTGCAAGAGAAAGTCGACTATTTCGTTTCATCGCTCGGTTGCCTTTAAAAGAACAAAATCATGTAACATTTCTTGTTGCGTTATTCTAGTAACTCTGTAAGTTACATGAAGCTTGATTATTTTTGGAGTTAACTTTATGCCTCAACAAAAGCTACCTGTGACCGTGCTTTCTGGCTTTCTTGAAAAGTTAAGGCTCCATCCTGACACGCCACTAGAATGGCAACGAAGTGAGGAAGCAACATGAACCTCACTCGAAAAATCGTTGAAGATGCCGCAATCGGCGTCGCTGTATGCGATGACTTATCTCAGGTAATCAACTTACAAAAACCAGGTGTCGCGGCGACCATTTGGCAAAGGAATTTGCCTGAAGGTCTTCAATCATGGATTGATAGTATTCCTGTGAACAGGCTGCCATCAGCAAGAGTTCTAACAAAAACCACAGTACTAGACTCTTGATCTGAATGCGTTGGTGAGTTTAGGTTTTGAACGC
>JAALLB010000190.1 GCA_011087745.1 Hyphomicrobiales bacterium
CGTATCATATCACACCAAAACATTCGGGTTTTGGAGTAGGATGGGTATAGCATTAGCTTTTGTTGTTTTTTTATGGAAGGTAATGCGACAAAAAAGCTATTCACAGACAATATTGGTCATCGGTGATAGCCAGATTTCCTTTGGTGCAGGGCAAGTTTATTTAGAGACTTTTGATGGCCTGAAAGGCAAGTTGCAAAATTATACCCAAAACGAAACAATTTTAGAAAAAATTGATGATGCCCAAACAGCCGCCATTGGAGTGCGTTCAACATCGCTGCAACATTGGACGATCCGCGATGAAGGTAAGATCAAGGACGTGATCTGTGAAATTGACAAGCGCTGGGGTGTTAATGCAGGTGTTTACGGTATCGACGGAGAAAATTCCCGCAGATATGTGAACATGGGGCAAGGAGAAGCTTATCAGTTTTGCCAGCCCAACCAATCTGCCTTTGAAGCAATGTTCGAAAATGATTATTACAACCCGGAGTTATTGATCATGGCATTCCTGGGCAACTCGGCAGAACGTTGGGCGAGTTCTGAGGTAAATGCATTGCGGGATGTTCAGGCAATGATTGGTCAAATTCCAGATGACCTGCCTTGCATCTTTCTCACGACGTCACCTTCGTATCTGAACGAAATAAATCAGATCCGGTGGAAAGCCCAGGAAAATGTAAAACAAGCATTTGAACTAACTGGCAACCGCTGCAGCTTCGTCTCTGGCTTCACGGATGAGACCATTGAAATTGCTGAGGGAAACAAGAATTTTTTCAAAACAAATGACGAAGGTGTTGTAACGGATGTTCATCATCCGAACATTGATGCAGCGCGGCAGTTTTTTGAAATCAAAAAAGCGGACTTGTTTAAAGCGGTCATCGATCAATTAGATAAATAGTGCTGCATTAATAAGTGGCATTTCCCCAAACAAAATTGTTGCATCTTTATGAAATTTCGTCCAAATCGCGACATATGACGTTTAAGCGACAGATGCAATAGAAGTTTTATCGCATTATGTTGTTTCATACGGGGAATATTTGTTTAATGTTCGCGGCAACGAAATTCATTATCCAACTGGACTATCTCATGACAAACTTTACAGCACAGCGTACGACTTCCCTTGAAGCAACTAAAAACGGCCCTCCGGCACGAACAGTCAATCCTTTCTTTGACGTGGGACCTATTACTGATGTTGTTAAAGATGAGGTGGACGGTCGTGTAAATCGCTATGACTTTGACCGCTGGCTTGAAAAAACCTATCGAAAGCTTGATGACAAGGGTAATGATCTGGGTCCATTTACGACTTCTGAGATAGGTCGTTCCATGCATAGGGGATATCCTGCTGATGCTATCCTGTTGGATATGATGCATACCATTCACCGTTACTTCGGTTTTCCAAAAGCTAACCAAATAGCTGTTGGTTTGGGTGGAGGCCACAGCGGCTTTACGGTTGCAATTATGCACTTGATGAATCCAAATCCTGAAGGTCAGAAAGTGTTTGTGGATACACCAGCACCAGAATCTGAAGCTGCCAAGGCGGGCGGTTTCTTCCGCCAAAGCTGGGGTACGCAAATTCTTGAGTTACAAAGCTTTGCTGCGAATGGAAACGAAGACAAGGTGATTTTTGCTGGAGACGAAGGCACGATCCCAACAGCAGATGAACTCGAAGCAATGGGAATTACTCTTTTTGTAGGTGTAGGACACGAAACTACAGGCGCTACAACCTATACTGAAGATGAAGTAAACTCACTTCTGGAATGGCTGGATCGCGATCCTGCAAACCGTCATGCGATGATCGATGCGACTTCAATGTTGGGCGCAATGCCTTGGAGCCAACCAGTGGTTGATGCTTTCATGGAAAAATGCTGCATTTTCACACCATTCCAAAAAGCAATTGGTGGCGTGTCTGGTTACTTCTTGGCATCATTTACGCCAGTAGCGATGCAATTGATCGATGATAACCAGAAAAACCCAGCTTGGGCGATAGCACGTCAGCTGAAATTGGTTGTCCCTAAGGATGCGAAGAAGCCATTGACGGGCGAAAAAACCGTTGGTCTTGGTCCATTTTATGATCCAGCTTCCAACAAGATGACGGGCGGGGTGATTAACACGTTTTCTTCCCTGGCCTTTGCAGAGACTACATTTTGTCTATTGCGCGTTGAAAAAATGATCGGCTCCGTTGCTGTGATGAACCAACGCTCTGCCAAAAACCGTCAACAAATCAATGACTGGCTTGCTGGGCAGGACCTACTGACTGCCGGTGTAAGCACTGCAGATAAACGCGGTGCCGCAGTAACACTGCTGGCTATAAATGATGATGGAATAACTGATCCGGAAATTCATGCACGCATAATTGCCCGTTCAAAGCAATTGCTGGGATATGAAGGTTTAACCCATCCAAATGGTGAATATGAAACTGCTCTGGATGCTGGGCGTTATGTAAATGCGTTTCCGGGAACACCAGGAGATTATCGTGCATGGATTGGCGGTATTCGTGAACCAGAAGACATCGTTGCGCTTCTGGAAAACATCTCATATGCCTATCATCGTGCAAAAATTGTTGTGCTTGAAGAAGAACTGGCAGCTCTAGGTACCACATTTGAAGCATCTGCGTCCGCTGGAGCAAATGATCGTAAAGATGATCAAAATCGCGCTTATCGCATTTTGATTGCTGATCTTGTTGGTTTGAAATTTGGTGCTGATGGTGAACCTGATCCATCCGACGTAAAAGCACATATTGAAGAGCAGGGTGGCACCTTTACAATGGGTGGTTGGGACGGTTCAGACTTATCTGCCGGCCAACATTTCTTCTATCAACCAGATTTGTCTACCAACGAAGAGCTAACTGAGGCTTGCTGTGGCAATCAGTATGATGCGGTGATTGCAGCGGCCACATTCTTCCCGGAAACTGCGACCTTCCCAGAAGGTGGTGTTCGTATTGGTGCCGGCACTGGTAACATGGCATGTGCATGCTGGGGTGGGGGCGACGGAGCTGGCGGCGGTGCGCCACTAATGAATACCCCAAGTTTCAATAGCCGTGCTACTGCACAAACTGCGATGAAAGCATTGTTGCGCGTTCTTCCTGATCTAAATGTAGAAGAAATGCATGACCGCGTGGTCAAGGGTGACTTTGATACTGGGAAACACCTGCGGGATTACCCGACCTAAAAGCTCGAAGGCAAACGCATGGGTGTGATCGGTTATGGTAATATCGGTCGCGAGGTTGCAAAATTGGGCAAGGCATTTGGCATGACAGTTGCTATTTACGCCCGTGAACCACACCGCAAGTGGATTGAATCTGAAGGCTTTATTTACGCAAGCACCCCGGAAGAAGCAGCAGCTGGTGCGGACGTACTATCGCCGCATACAGGCCTAGGTGCTATGGGAGATAATGGTAAGTTTGCGAATGCAGGTCTTGTCGGTGCAAGCGTTTTAAATGCACTAAACGATGGCGCCATTTTGGTAAACTATGATCGCGGCGAGGTGGTTGATGCAGATGCTCTTCATGCGGCAATGGAAAGCAGAAAAGTACGCTTTGCTGCAATCGACGCAGACCTGTTCGTTGCCGAGGATGGTAGCCTCTTTGGGCCGATGGTTCCTTATCGTCCACTCATTGAAGCTTTCCCGGGTCGTTTGGAATTGCTACCGCACGCTGCTGCAGATACGGAACACACGTCACGTGTTGAAGGTGCCAAACAGGCCGTAGATCAAATATTGTCTGCGATCCGTTATCGCGCTGTTATCAATTGCAAAGGTGATATTCCTGAAGGTTATACATCTGGTGGCCCTCAAACGGTACCAGGTGTTGGTAAAGTTTCCGGATCCATTCTTGCAGATGTTGCTACAGATGCAGATGCTCTGGCCCGTTTGCGAGATGCGTCAGAAACTCTGGCTGCAATCTGGGGTGCAATTGAATCCACACGTGATCCAGTGCGCCGTGCTGAACTTATTGCACAACACGGAGAGGCACTAACCCTAGCTTCAAACATATTGCGAACAGATCTGGATGCATTTGGTTTGAATGGTGGGTATGCTTGACCATAAAACGATTGGGTGAATGACCTAGATGGTTATTGACCCATGTCGGTTCTGCAAACAAGGCTCAGTTTCCAAAATGTATGCATTGATGGTATCCTGCCCAGAATTCAGAGG
>JAALLB010000191.1 GCA_011087745.1 Hyphomicrobiales bacterium
TGTCAAAACCAGTGTCACCAGATAAACTCGAAAAGAAAATTAAAAACTGGATTGAAGATAGAAGTAAGAAAACTGGTTGATTCATTCATAATCATCCCCCAAAGATAAAGGGTATGAATACTGGAATGAGAATTGGTCATGTCTGCTAAACTATCAGTCAACCTGAATGCGGTAGCGCTACTTAGAAATCGGCGGGATTTGCCTTGGCCAAGTGTAACCGGTTTGGGTCGAATAGCCCTTACAGCAGGTGCGCATGGCATAACAGTTCACCCAAGACCGGATGAACGGCATACACGATTTTCTGATCTGCCGGAATTACGGGCCTTGATTGATGATGAATTCCCCACTACCGAGTTTAATATGGAGGGGTTTCCTGAAGAGGGTTTTTTGACACTTTGTGAAACAAATCAACCCGAGCAGGTAACATTGGTTCCTGATGATCCTTCCCAGGCAACTTCCGATCATGGATGGGATTTTGAAGGGCAGGGCAATTTTTTGCGTGATTGTGTTCAACGTTTAAAAGGCAATGGTTTTCGGGTTTCACTATTTTGCGATCCGGATGCAAGCGAAAAAGCAATTGTTGCTGCTCATGCAACTGGGGCAGATAGAATAGAGCTATATACAGGACCTTATGGTTCCTGTTTTGATGATCCAGCAAAAGAAGCATCGGCATTGGAAGATTTAAAGCGCACAGCCCAATTTGCTGAACAACTGGGGATGGGTGTAAACGCTGGCCACGATTTAACCGTAGCGAACTTGCCAGCCTTGTCCAAGGCACTGCCCAATCTTGATGAAGTTTCCATCGGTAATGGTCTTATTGCAGATTGTTTGGAATTTGGAATGGCTGGATCCGTAGGACTATTTTTGAAAGCACTGGATTAATGAAGAGATTACTTTCAGCATTTGTGAACTCGGCTGCAGGTCTTAAACATGGGTTTTTGCATGAAGCGCCGATTAGAGAAGAGATTATACTTTTTCTGATTAGCCTGCCGTTTGCTGCATTTCTCGCGCGGGATGGCTGGCATTTTCTTTTGTTGATTTTCGTCGTCTTACTTATTTTGATTGTGGAGTTGCTGAACACTGGCATAGAAGCATTAGCTGATGAGATCACGCTTGAGCATTCCAAGAACATAAAAATTGCAAAAGACTGCGGTTCTGCTGCAGTTTTAGGTGCAACGCTAATTGCAGCGGGTGTTTGGGGGCTTACGCTTTGGGAGTATTTTACTGCTTAGCAGTATCGTTTTCTTAACTGCAGAATCAGCTTAAGCAGTTTCGATCATCAACCGTTTGTATTCAATTTTTGAGCATCGGTTCATAACCACTTTGATACCATTTTTCTCTGCAAGTATTGCTGCTTCATCATTGCGAATATCCAGTTGCATCCAGATTGCCTTTGGTAATGAATTTAACTCCAAAGCGTCTTTTACAACGCTTAGTGCGGCTTCTGAATTGCGAAAAATATCAATCATATGAATCGGTTGAGGGATATCTTTCAACGACGCATAGCAAAGTGAACCAGCAACGTCTTTGCCAGCCTGACCTGGGTTTACAGGGAAGATTTGGTAGTTCCTGGCCATTAAAAACTGAGCTACATTGAAGGATGGCCGAGCGGAATTGGCACTTGCGCCGCTAATGGCAATTGTCTTTACGCTTTCCAGAATACCGCGAATATAATTATCCGAATAATGATCGTGGTTCATCAAATTTCTTTTGCACGTTCACGGAGTACGAATTTTTGAATTTTTCCTGTTGAGGTTTTTGGAAGGTCCTCGAAGACAAAATTCTTGGGAACTTTGAAAGAGGCAAGATGCTCCTTGCACCAAGCAATTAGATCCTCATGAGACGGAGTTTGCGCATCAGCGTTTAACTCGATAAAGGCGCAGGGCGTTTCGCCCCACTTTTTATCCGGTTTTGCGACAACTGCCGCAGCTGAAATATCTGGGTGCTTGTAGAGCGCATCTTCGACTTCAATTGAGGAGATATTTTCGCCACCAGATATGATGATGTCTTTGGATCGGTCTTTTAATTGTATGTAGCCATCCTCATGCATGACACCCAGGTCGCCAGTATGAAACCATCCACCGCGAAAGGCTTCATCACTTGCTTCCGGATTTTTAAGATAACCTTTCATGACGACATTACCCTGCATCATCACTTCGCCGATGGTTTCTCCGTCTGCGGGGACACTTTCCATGGTTTCCGGGTCTTTGACATCAAGCCCTTCAAGGGCTGAATATCGAACGCCCTGACGGGCTTTCATTGCTGCTTGACCCGCACTATCAAGAGCGTCCCACTCGCTGTTCCAGTCATTTACTACTGCCGGACCGTAGCTCTCTGTTAAGCCGTAAAGGTGGGTAACGTTGAAGCCTGCATCTTTCATGGCAGCCAAAATAGCTTCGGGAGGCGGCGCGGCAGCGGTGAAGAACTCAACAGTATGCGGTAATGCTCGTTTGTCCTCTTCGTTTGTGGAGAGAAGTGTCGACATGACAATAGGCGCACCACAAAGGTGGGTTACACCATGGTCTGCAATTGCATCCCACATTGGTTTTTGACGCACAGCTCGCAAGCATACGTGGGTTCCTGCAATCGCGGACAAGGTCCATGGAAAACACCAACCATTGCAATGGAACATGGGTAGCGTCCAGAGATAAATGGAGTGTTTTGGCATTGAAGCGGTGAGGGCATTGCCCTGCGCCAACAAGGACGCGCCGCGGTGATGGAAGACCACGCCTTTTGGATTGCCCGTTGTTCCAGACGTGTAATTTAACGAGATAGCATCCCATTCATCATCCGGCATTTTCCAGACATAATTTTCATCACCGTTCTTGATGAAGTCTTCGTATTCCTCCTTGCCAAGCAGTACGCCATCACCTTTGAACTCCGGATCATCGTAGTCAATGACAATTGGGTCAACGCTTGCTAGTTCCAATGCTTCCTTAATGGTTGCGGAAAATTCGCGGTCTGTAATCAATAATTTGCATTCTGAATGATCAAGCTGAAATGCGATGATTTTTGCATCAAGCCTCGTATTGATACAATTTAGAACACCGCCAGTCATAGGGACTGCATAATGGGCTTCCAACATTGCAGGTGTATTGGCCAGTACAACAGACACGGTGTCGCCTGTGCTGATGCCTTTTTGTACCAGCACAGATGCCAGCTTGCGGGCGCGGCTATAAAACTGGGAATAGGTTCGACGTAAGTCGCCATGAATGATTGCAACATGATTTGGAAACGTGTGGGCTGCTCTTTCCAAAAATGTAAGCGGGGTCAATGGTTGATGGTTCGCCGGGTTGCGGTCCAGGTTTTGGTTGAAGATATTCATTTGATTACTCATCGCGCCAGGTGGGTTCACGTTTTTCAAGGAATGCGCCAATGCCTTCTGCTGCATCATGCTTCATCATGTTTTCTACCATGACATCCGTGCAATAATCATAAGCTTCACTCAATGGCATGTGTGATTGGTTATAGTAGGCTTGTTTACCAATTTTTATGGTCATGGCAGATTTTGCGGTGATACGGTCGGTGTACCATTTGACATTTAGATCAACTTCTTCAAATGGGACTGCTCTGTTTACAAGACCAATCTCTTCAGCTTTTTGAGCGCATGCCGGTTCGCCGGTCAATAGCATTTCAAGGGCGTGTTTGTTGGCCACATTCCGAGAGAGCGCTACCATTGGGGTGGAGCAGAAAAGGCCGATATTTACACCTGGGGTGATGAACTTTGCATCCTGACTTGCCACTGCCAGATCACAACTGGCAACAAGTTGGCATCCAGCCGCTGCTGCCGTTCCGTGGACTGCAGCAATGACCGGGAGGCGATGATTGACAATTTTTTGCATAACCAAAGAACAAAGCTGCATGGTCTTTTTAAAGAATGCCTGGCCTTTGTCTTCTAAGTTGCGTGCGGCTGTCAGTTCTTTGAGATCGTGACCAGCAGAGAAAGCAGGTCCATTGGCCGAAAGAACAATTGCGCGGGCATCCCGGTTTTTATCAGCTTCATCCAGAGCATCTGAAATTGCTTCGAGCATTTCAATGGAAAGCGCATTGCGGCGTTCAGGATTATCCAGAACCAAATAAAAAACGTTATACCCATCCTACTCCAAAACCCGAATGTTTTGGTGTGATATGATACGA
>JAALLB010000192.1 GCA_011087745.1 Hyphomicrobiales bacterium
CGTATCATATCACACCAAAACATTCGGGTTTTGGAGTAGGATGGGTATAACTGTTATTTTCCTGTTTTGCGACAAATATTGTATATTGATTCGCAATACTGAGTCTTTCGAGGCTAATACGGGGAAAGTCTAGGATATGGAGATTTTTAATGGGTGAAGCAGTGGTAAAAGAGCCCTCAATGGAAGATATTCTCTCTTCTATTAGAAAAATAATTTCAGAAGAAGGTAATACGTCAGAGTTTGAAGAATCTGGTGTCGTTGAAAATGCTGCGACACAAGAAGTGCCAGAGGTGGTTTCTGAACCAGTTTCTGCAGCGCAAATGAATGAGGTCTCTGAGGAGGTTCGTGTAGAAGAACCAGTACCAATTCCTCAAGCAGCTAGTGATGATGTATCAGGTGATGCTGCTGCTAAAATGGTAGCTTCACTGGCAAGCATTGCGGATAGTGTTAAAGCTGAAATTCCAGCTGAAGCGGATCCTGTTGAAAGTGTTTGGGATGAAGTTGCTGAACCTGCGCAAGCCACAGAAGAACTTGTTGCAGAAATGGAGCCTGATACGATGATTGAACCACAAGAAGCAGCGCCATCACTTGCATCCATTGCAGAAACTGTAGCTGAGCAGGTCGAAGTTCCGGTTCCTCCAGAAGTTGAACAAGTTCATCAGAAAATGGAAGCTGAACTAAGTCATGTAGAAATGGCAGAAGCTACACTAGCACCGGTCCCTGAAACAAAGGCTCCTGAAATTTCTTCAGTGGCAGTTGAAACAATGGTTGAAGAAGAAATGGCATTTAAGGGAGCCCTTATGTCGCCAAGCTCTGATGGATCTGTTTCTGGCGCTTTTGATCGTCTTAAACGAAGTGCAATGGATGACATAGACGCCAAGACGGAAGCCATCCTTCGACCAATGCTACGTGAATGGCTGGACGAGAATCTTGCAAACATGGTTGAGCGTTTAGTGCGTGAAGAAATCGAACGTGTCGCACGCGGCGTTTAAGTTAATAAACGAATAGAGATTTAATGGCTGCGGTTTACGCGGCCATTTTTTTGCGTTGTTGTGAATTGACGGCGGTTGACTTCTTGCTTGGACTTAGCTTTACACGGCACAGATAAGATCACGAGAAAGCACACATTTTTCCATGGTTGAAAAGAATTATGACGCAGGTTCTGTAGAGCCAAAAATAGCATCCAAATGGGATGAAGCAAAAGCCTTTGCTGCGGGTGCTGGCAAAAAGGAAGGTGAAGATGCGTTTACAATCGTAATTCCACCGCCAAATGTTACTGGCTCGCTTCATATGGGGCATGCGTTAAACAATACACTGCAAGACATTATGATCCGTTTTGAGCGCATGCGCGGAAAGGATGTGCTCTGGCAGCCTGGTATGGATCATGCTGGTATAGCAACCCAAATGGTGGTCGAGCGCAAACTGGCAAACGAGGGCAATATTTTGCGTGCAGAGATGGGGCGAGAAGCATTTCTGAAGAAAGTTTGGGAATGGAAGGAAGAATCTGGCGGTACGATCTTTAACCAACTCAAGCGCCTTGGTGCATCCTGCGATTGGTCGCGTGAACGCTTTACGATGGATGAAGGATTATCGAAAGCTGTTCGCGAGGTTTTTGTAAAACTCTATAATGACGGATTGATCTACAAGGACAAACGCCTTGTGAATTGGGATCCTGTTTTTCAAACCGCGATTTCTGATCTTGAAGTTGAGAACACTGAAGTTGATGGCCACATGTGGCATTTCAAGTATCCACTTCAAGATGGTGAAACCTATGAGTATGTTGAGAAAGATGAAGAGGGAAATGTAGTACTGCAAGAAACCCGTGATTATATTGCAATTGCTACTACGCGTCCTGAAACGATGTTGGGTGATGGGGCGATTGCAGTTCATCCATCAGATGAGCGATACGCTCCTATCGTTGGTAAGCTTTGTGAAATCCCTGTAGGACCAAAAGCGCAACGGCGCATGATCCCAATTATTACAGATGATTACCCCGACAAAGATTTTGGTTCTGGTGCGGTCAAAATTACCGGGGCACATGATTTTAATGACTACATGGTTGCACGCAGAAACAAAATACCGATGTATCGTCTGATGGATGACGTTGCTGCATTGCGCGCGGATGGAGCTCCTTATGTTGAAGAGGCTGCAAAAGCCAAGGCAATTGTTGAAGCTGGTGCCGAACCCGACACTGCGCATGTTGATACAATTAATCTGGTCCCAGAAGATTATCGCGGCCTTGATCGCTATGATGCGCGTAAACGAATAGTTGCAGATATAAATGCTGATGGTTTGGCCGTTATGATTACGGTTGTTGCAAAAGATGATGATGGCAATGAATTCGAAGAGAATGTGCCGTACGTTGAGAATAAAAAAATCATGCAGCCCTTTGGAGATCGCTCAGGTGTAGTGATTGAACCCATGCTGACTGATCAGTGGTATGTTGATGCAAAAACACTCGCCAAACCTGCCTTAGCTTCGGTCAAGGAAGGCCGCACGAATTTTGTGCCGAAGACTTGGGAAAATACTTACTACAACTGGATGGAGAACATACAGCCTTGGTGTATTTCTCGCCAGCTATGGTGGGGACATCAAATTCCGGCTTGGTATGATCAGGATGAAAATGTCTTTGTTGCCAAAACAGAAGAAGAAGCCCAGGCCATGGCTGGTGCAGACGCGAAATTAGTCCGTGATCCAGATGTTTTAGATACATGGTTTTCTTCCGCACTTTGGCCATTTTCCACTTTGGGTTGGCCGGATGAAACGCCAGAACTTGCCCGGTACTATAAAACAGATGTTCTGGTTACTGGGTTTGACATTATTTTCTTCTGGGTTGCTCGTATGATGATGATGGGCAACCATTTTATGAAGGATGAAGATGGCAAATCTATTGAGCCATTTCATACGGTTTATGTTCATGCCCTAGTGCGCGATAAGCACGGAGCCAAAATGTCCAAATCCAAGGGCAACGTGATTGACCCGCTTGATTTGATTGATGAGTACGGTGCGGATGCACTTCGCTTTACGCTGACAATTATGGCTGCTCAGGGCAGGGATGTTAAATTGGATCCTGCGCGGATCGCCGGCTATCGAAATTTTGGCACCAAGTTATGGAATGCCACACGCTTTGCGGAAATGAATGGTGTAAAAAGTGTTGATGGATTTGATCCATCGACTGTTAATCTGACAATTAACCGATGGATTTTAACAGAGCTTTCCAAGTGCGTTGCGGATGTTACAGCGAATATTGAGAAATATCGTTTCAATGACGCAGCGGCCAGCGCTTACAAATTTGTATGGAACACATTTTGTGATTGGTATCTGGAATTATTAAAACCTGTTTTTAATGGCGAAGACGAAAGTGCCAAAGTGGAAGCTCAGGTTTGTGCTGGTTATGTGTTGGATGAAATCTATGCGTTGCTTCACCCAATGATGCCATTTATGACCGAAGAGCTTTGGGAAGAAACGGGTTCGCGCGATAGTTTGCTCTGTCATGCTGCCTGGCCAACACTTCAGTATGGTGACGATGAGGCAGCTGATGAGATCAATTGGCTTGTTGAGCTAGTTACGCAAATTCGTTCTGTAAAGGCAGAGATGAATATCAAGCCATCCCAGATTTTGCAGTTGGACGTCGTAGAGGCCGATGACATAGTGATAGCCCGATTGGATACTCATTCTGCAGCACTTCGCCAGATGGCTCGTGTTGAACCAATTTCTACAGTTGGAGCGGCACCAAAGGGGTCTGCCCAAATTGTGATTGGAGAGGCAACCTATTGTTTGCCGCTTGAGGGTATTGTGGATTTTGCTGAAGAGCGGTCGCGCCTAGAAAAAGAACTCAAGAAACTTGATGGAGAAATCAAGCGTCTAGATGGTAAACTGGGAAATGCCAAGTTTGTTGCTAATGCACCAGCGGCCGTTGTTGAAGAAGAAAAGCAAAAGCTTTCTGATTATCAAGAACAACGAAAGCGTGTTGAAACAGCTTTTGGTCGGGTTAGCCTCTAATTTTTTCGAGAGAATCGCAATCTTTCAGTGTAAAATGAAGCAGTATTTTATGGATGGCTGCTGATTTTTGTTGCCTATACCCATCCTACTCCAAAACCCGAATGTTTTGGTGTGATATGATACGAAA
>JAALLB010000193.1 GCA_011087745.1 Hyphomicrobiales bacterium
GTATCATATCACACCAAAACATTCGGGTTTTGGAGTAGGATGGGTATAACAATAAAACCAAAAGAGTTTTTGTCAGTTTTTGAACGACGGTCATTTGCTAGGTCCATATTCTATTATGTCTTGAAGCCTCAACCATTGGGGAGAGCCTTTTTTTATCTTGGGTTGAGCGCGAAGAGCTAATTGTTTTGCATCTCTTAAGTTGCCTTGTAAAAAGCGCGCTTGGGCTGTGGCAGCTAGTGCAAGGTTAGGTTGCCCGTTTGCTCCATAAGCTCTCGCCAAATACCCATACCCTGCAGAAGAATATGGATCTCGGCTTGTTCCTTGTCTAAGTGTTTTGATAGCAGCTGCCAAATTCTTTTTACTGTTGGTTTCAAGTAATGCATGGCCCAACTGGATTCTTAGAAGGCCGTTTTGGCGTTTATCCAGTTTCACTGCTTTTTGAAAGGAAGCGGCCGCTTTTGAGGCTTTGCCAGATCGCAAGAGCATTTCGCCCTTCATTTCATGGAAGTATGGATAGGTTGGAATTTTCTTTATGAGTTTATCAATCATTGGTAACCCACGTCTTGGAACACCATTTAAGAAATGCGAGATTGCAATCCCGTAAGTTCCTGCAATGCCATTTAAATTTTTGCGAAAAATGTTTCTTACCAATCCCGCTCCACCTGCATAGGCAGCAATTTTTGCACGTGCCAAATCATGTCGCAGTTGGAGGTTGTCGCTATCCTTTTTGTTGTAGTTTGGGCTTTTCTTTACAACATTTGTTAGCAGAGCAATTCTTTCGCGTGGAACTGGGTGGCTTATGGCGTAGGGATCCAATCTGCCCGAACTAAACAGTGGATTTTTACCAAGTCTGTCGAATGTTTTAAGCATTCCCCGTCCAGATTGACCCGTTTTGTTAAGCAAGGAAACACCCGTACGATCGGCGGTCAGCTCCTCTTCGCGTTGGTAGGCCAGCAAACTTCTTTGAGCAACTCCTTGAGTGCCAGCGATGATCGCGGCGCCGCCTTGAGTTGAACCAGAAGCAGCAGCCCCTGCTCCTGCCAAAAGGCCGAGTACTGAAAGCAGTTGTGCTTTTTCCAAGCGATCTCTTAATCTCACGAGGTGCCCGCCAACTATGTGACCAGTTTCATGTGCGAAAACTCCTATTATTTCGTTGGGAGTTTCTGCTTGCATAATAGCGCCAGTATTGATGAACATTCTTGTACCGGTAACAAACGCGTTAAAGTCGTTTTTATTGAGAAGAAAAACTTCGACACCACGACGTCTTAATCCAGCCGCCTTGAAAATAGGGGCTGTATAATCCTGTATTAGGCCTTCGATCTCTGCATCGCGGACGAGTGGTAAACTACGTTGTGCCTGTGCACCTGCGACGAATGGATTAAAAACGAAAGCCAATACTGCAGTTACCAGCAAAAACAACCTCGTGATTATGCCATTTTGGATGTTGGGTTGCTTGGCGTTGGCGGTTATTGGGTTCAACAATGAAATTGCCTTTTTGTCATTACATTCAATGATTAAGCTTTTACCCCGAATGATGTTTATTTTGGGGCTTAGAATTAGGCTAAATCTCCACTATCTGTTCAACGGATACAAGTAATATGTGAGTGCTAACGTTCAATTTTTTGACAGTTTTCAATAAACTCAAAAAAAAGAATGGAATTAACAACTAATAGGTTACAACAATTTTGCTATTTTATGCGTTGTCCGTTATGAAACAAAAAAAATAAGAGGGGCATTGTAGTATGAAAGGTTTGGGCTTTGGGCTGGAACGCATTGGCGTTGCTGCATTAAGACATCCTTTGGTTTTCTCAATTTTGCTAGTGATTGTTACGACCATCGCGGCGATTGGTATTCCTTCTGTGAAGTTCAACGGCAATGTAATCTCCGTTGTCCCGCAACAATCCATAAATTTCAAGAACTACGATAAACAGAAACGGGATTTCAGAAATTTTTCTCGTGACGTGGCTGTTATTATCAAATCACCTCGCATTAAAACTGCCTCTGGGCTTGAAGATTTGCGATACATGCAACTTGAGTTGGCTATAACCGATGGCATTTCCAGCGCAATTTCATTGTTTTCCATCCCGGACCCTGATCCTGCAACTGGTGAATTACGTCAGTTTTTTCCAAATCAAATCGAAGATGATGTGGAGGCACAGGCACTCCTAGAGCGATTGATAAAAGATTACCCACAAGCTTCAAGTTTGATCTCTGAAGATCAAAACATTGTTTTGCTGCTTGTCGCTTTAGACCTGGGCATTAATTCTGGCAATGACGCTCAAGCCTTTGCGGCATTTGAAAACTTGAAGAAATCGGTTGAGGCAAGCGCACCCAAAGACTTTGAAATCTATTACTCGGGTTTAACGCCGATTGGCCTGACTATTCTTGATACGCTCATTAATGATCAGGTTCGCCTCACTCTGCTTGGGTTGGGATTTGGCGCGCTTATTGCGATGCTGTTTTTTAGAAGTATTGTTGCTGCTTTTGTATGTGCGGTTCCGCCGATGCTTACAGCTGTTTGGTCAATTGGCATGTTCGGGATTTTTGGAATTCCAATTACTTATCTGACCACGATATTGCCAACACTTGCGCTTGTGTTAGCTTATGCAGACGGCATCGTTCTTTATCATCGTTGGAATAAATTGAATTGCCTCCCCAATAGTTCAGGCAACATTGATATTCGGGCCAATCTTAAAGAAGCGGTTCTCAAAATTGGGCCAGCATCTGCATTGACATCACTTACAACGGCTTTTGCAATTTCATCTTTCGCTTTGTCATCAAGTGAAGCCTTGGCTGAATTTGCATGGATAGGCGTCATTCTTGTAATTTTTGCATTCCTTGCTGTCATTGTTGGTGTGCCTGTATTGGGTATATGGTTGATGAAAATCGGTCTTATTAAACAGCATATTCAAAAACCACAGAGTTATCATTTGGTGGTCTTTCTCGTAAAATCTATGAATACAATCCAATAGCAATAAGCCTTGCTGCATTGGCCAGTGTTATTGCATTGTTTTATGTTCACCTGGCGTTGGAGCCGGATTACCGCATTACAAATTACCTGCCATCTGGTTCTCAATCCCTAACTGCCGAGAAAATTTCGAATGATACATTTGGTGGTCGGTCACTAATATTCTTTTCTGTTCCAGTTGTTGAAAATGGAGCAATGTCATCACAATCAAACCGAAAACGGTTGGGTGAAGTAACTGAGCTTTTGGTTGATGACTTCAAAGCAGCAAAAGTATTCTCGTTACATTCGCTTTGGCAAAATTTTGGAGAGGCGACAATTGCGAAGATTGCTGTTCAACTTGAAACTGCTCCAGAAAGTGCACGCCAGGGGTATATTTCCAAAGATGGAAGCCGAATGCTTGTCTCGCTCAGGACACCTTCCAGTCAATCCATTACAGAAACAGCCGTTTTAGTTAAACAGATCAAGCAATCTCTCAACAAGCTTCCGTATGCCAGTAAAATCATTGTAACAGGGTTCCCGGTTTTACTATCAACCGAATTCACAAAAATTATAAATGACTTAAGAGCCAGCCTGTTAGTTGCCGTGCTTATGGGAATTGTTTTGATTGGGCTGGCTACAAGATCCTGTTTTTATGCCGTAGTTGCAGCAATACCTAATTTGTTTCCAATTTTGCTGACCGAGTTGATCATATTTTCACGAGGCGGCAACATTAATGTGACTGAAGTTGTTGCGCTCACACTTGCATTTGGCATTGCCATTGATAACGCTGTACATGTCATCAATGTTTTCAACAGTGAAAGAAATAGGGGCAAAGACGTTCAGACTGCATTAAGAGATGCTATTTTAGAAGTTGCTCCAGCACTAGGGGCAAGCACCTTGATTATTTGTGCATCAACTGCTGTAATTTTGACAAGTGCATTGCCAATTCTGTCAATCATAGGGGAACTTATTATAGCTATTTTGGTAATCGCATTAGTGGCTAATTTAACGATCTTGCCCGCCAATATTTTGACACTTGCCCGTGTCTTTAGTTCCAAGAATTCGAAAGAACGAGAGTAATAAATTGAAGAAGATAACAATACTATACCCATCCTACTCCAAAACCCGAATGTTTTGGTGTGATATGATACGAAA
>JAALLB010000194.1 GCA_011087745.1 Hyphomicrobiales bacterium
CCGATTCAAATTGTCGCGCCCCTAAATGACAAAGCCAGTAGCTGGGTAGTTACGGAAAATTTTCATTAGTTATTACAAAATGTTAGCAATTTTCCCTTATAGACCTAGCTCTTGTTCTGGCGATTCTCTATCAAATCATCAACCACTGCGGGCTCTGCCAGAGTTGAAGTATCGCCCAAATTTGAGAAGTCATCTTCAGCAATTTTGCGCAGGATACGGCGCATGATTTTACCTGAACGGGTTTTTGGCAAGCTTGGTGCCCACTGGATTGCATCCGGTGAAGCGATTGGGCCAATTTCTGTTCGAACATGATTGCGCAGTGCAATTTTAAGTTCGTCGGTTGGTTCAACACCAGCCATTAAAATTACGTAACAATAAATGCCTTGCCCTTTGATATCGTGCGGAAAGCCAACAACAGCTGATTCAGAAACGGCTTCATGGGCGCCAAGGGCTGCTTCAACTTCTGCGGTTCCCATGCGGTGGCCGGATACATTGATGACATCATCAACACGGCCCGTAATCCAGTAATAGCCATCTTCGTCGCGCTTACAGCCGTCACCGGTAAAGTATTTGCCTTTGTAGGTTGAGAAATAAGTTTGGACGAAACGCTCATGGTCTCCATAAACCGTACGCATCTGCCCTGGCCAAGAATCTGTAATACAAAGGTTGCCATCCGCGACGCCATCAAGCGGATTGCCTTCATTGTCGACTAATTGGGGCTGAACCCCAAAGAACGGTGTTGTTGCGGAGCCTGGTTTTAATGCGGTTGCGCCTGGAAGCGGTGTAATCATGTGTCCACCAGTTTCCGTTTGCCACCAGGTATCAACGATTGGGCAGCGTTGTTCGCCTACCACATCATAATACCATTCCCAGGCTTCCGGATTTATCGGCTCACCTACGGTTCCAAGAATTCGCAGTGAAGAGCGCGATGTTGATTTTACCGGGTCATCACCACCTTGCATCAGGGCACGGATGGCGGTCGGTGCGGTATAGAATTGATTGACCTGGTGTTTGTCACAGACTTCCCAGAAACGGGCATTGGTTGGGTAGTTTGGTACACCCTCAAACATGATGGTTGTTGCACCGTTAGCAAGTGGGCCATAGACGATATAGGAGTGACCGGTTACCCAACCCACATCAGCCGTACACCAATAGATGTCACCTTCCTGATAATCGAAAGTATATTGATGGGTCATTGATGCCCATACAAGATAGCCACCGGTTGTGTGTAGAACACCCTTTGGCTGACCGGTTGAACCGGATGTATAAAGAATGAAGAGCGGATCTTCTGCGTTCATTTCTTCTGGTGGGCAGTCTGGTGATGCAGCATCTACTACTTCGTGGTACCAAACATCGCGACCCTCAACCCAGTTAATGTCGCCGCCGGTTCGTTTTACTACGATGATGTTTTTAACGCTTTGACCCGCTTTTTCTGCAATCTGACAAGCTGCATCTGTATTGGCTTTTAGCGGAATGGCCTTGCCGCCACGAACGCCTTCATCTGCTGTAATGATGTACTCCGATTGACAATTTACCAAACGACCAGCAAGGGCATCGGGTGAAAAGCCGCCAAATACAATTGAATGGACAGCACCAATGCGCGTGCAGGCCAGTATTGCATAAGCTGCTTCAGGAACCATCGGCATATAAAGTGTAACGCGGTCGCCTTTTTTTACGCCCTGTGCCTTCATTGCATTGGATAATCTGCAAACATGTTCATGCAATTGTTTATAGGTGATGTGCATGTCATCGCTTGGGTCATCACCTTCCCAGATAATTGCTGTTTGGTCGCCGCGTTTTTCCAAATGACGGTCGATACAATTGGCGCTGACATTGAGTGTGCCGTCTTCATACCATTTGATGGAGACATCAGGATATTCAAAAGTTGTGTTTTTGATTTTTGTATAGGGCTTAATCCACTCGAGGCGTTTGCCTTCATCTCCCCAGAAACCATCTGGATCAGAAACACTGCGCTGATACATTTCTTTGTATTTGGCAGCATCTGCCCATGCGTTCTTGGTGGCATCTTTTAATACTGGATATGTTTTGTGTCCGTCTGACATCGTGTCTCCTCCAACCCTGTTCTTATGAGAAAGGGCATTTTCTACCCGAAATTTTTGTCTTTATAGTCTGACCATAGATGCAAGGTCTATTCAACCATAGGTCAATGCGGAATTTTGTTTGTGCTGCATTTCTTAACAGGCATGGTTAATTTCAGATAGTTAAAATTTTAACGAATTTACTGCAATATCGTCTGATTCCATTTGTATTTTGTAGGAATTCACCATGGCTGTGTATCGCCGCTCAAAAATTGTTGTTTTTGCATTGCCATTGCTGTTGTCTGCCTGTGCGGCTGGCGATTTTGGATCTTTTTTCAGACCAGCAAAAATTACCTGGAATGATACAAGTTGGTGCACACCTTTGTCGCTAAAGATTGCCATTACAAAAGTTGCAAAGAAATTTGGCCCGGTGCGAGTGCATTCGACCCATCGTTGGCCGTTGGAAAACAAACGTAAGGGTGGGAAGTCCAAATCTTATCATCTGACCTGCCAAGCGGTAGATTTTTCTGTACAGGGTGGTAGTTCGCAAGCGGTCAAAAGCTATCTTAAATCCATGTGGGAAGTAGGCGGCTACAGCTATTATGCAGGTGGTAACTTTTATCATATTGATTCAGGACCAAGACGGACCTGGTGACTTTAGTCTTCCATTAGCACTTTATCTTGCATGAACTTTTCGATCTCCTCTGCCTGATCGCTCGCTTCGTCGCGTAGCCAAGCCAGAAAATTCAGAACCTTGTCTTTTTCGAGCGCCTTTTCCGGACAGCAGAAATAAAACCCGCCTTTTGCGCTTATAGCCTGTTTAAAGGGGGCGATTAGTCGGCCTGCATTTATTTCTCTGAATGCAAACCCCAAACGTCCCATAACAATACCGCCGCCGTCTACTGCTGCTTCAATGCAATGATCAGCATGATTGAAATGGGCGCCCTTGTCAGGATTTATGCTGGAATAGTTCATTGCCTTTAGCCAGGTTTTCCATTGCCCGCCGTCCAAGAACTTCAGCGATTCATCGTGAATGAGTGGAGTTTTTTCAAACAGGCTTTCGTCCGCCTTGCTGCCAGTTTTTTCAAAAAGCCTTGGTGAAATGAGTGGAGTAGAGATTTCCTGAAAAAGCGGTTCTACGTATAAATCAGGGTAACTTCCGCCACCAAAGCGGATAACAGCATCTATTCCATCACGGTTAAAGTCTGTCAGTTTGAGATTTGCAGATAGTCTGAAATCAATTTCCGGATTTTGCTCGAGATAAGAATAAAGCCTGGGTGCCAACCATTTTGCAGAAAAGGCCGGGCCGGTGCTTACCACCAATGTGTTATCGTCTTCTTTGGAGTTGAGCAGTGCAAATGTCTCTTCCAGTTTTTCAAAAGCTTCAATTACGCCCAAGGAAAGTATTTTCCCTTCTTTGGTCAGTTCAACGGCACGGTTTAACCGGTTGAAAAGTTTTACGCCGAGAAATTCTTCCAATTGTCTTATCTGGTAAGAAAGTGCAGAGGGCGTGATGCCCAATTCTTCGGCTGCTAATTGAAATTGTATGTGCCGACATCCAGCTTCAAAAGCCCTAACAGCGTTTACTGGTGGTATCTTGCGCATTGGCTTCACTTAAAAAAATTTGAACTGAAACATAAGGATTACGTGTTTGTTCTTTATTTGTCGAGTTGTTATTTTGAATTCAATAAAACAGAAGGAACAGGAAAATGACACATAAACACAAAGAAGATCGCTTTATTGCTCGCAATTTTCCGCATTACGGTACTGCGGACTTTAACCGCAAAATGGAAGAAGGCTTAAGAAGAGCGCCCGAAGAACGTGCCAAGGCACTTAAAGATTTTTGGAACTGGTTTACCCGTTCAGCTTAACAAGAGAGTTAGAAAAATGACTGTTTAAGTAATTCAACAAAACCTTGTAACCCGCGAAAATATCGCTTTTGCAATAAAGTGGGCAGCATCAATTGTCCAAATTCTGGGGTATAGCGCCACTGCCTGGCTTTACACCCCTTAACATCTATCTCTTTTTGGTGGGCCTACTGGGCTG
>JAALLB010000195.1 GCA_011087745.1 Hyphomicrobiales bacterium
TCAGGGCAATCCAACTCGGATACACGATGGCGAAAGATGTGTGAATCGAGTAGCCGACAAACAAGGGGCGGTTCATGTCTTACCCAATTGGTTTTACGTAATACCAGCGTCCGTTTTTCTTTCTGAAAAGACTTTTTTCTTCTGGCTTGGTCAGTGCGCCATTGAACATGGAAACAGCTGTAAATGTAACTGTGCCTTGTTTATCATCCTCGTTGCCATCTTCTTTGTCGTTAATTGTCAGGCCTACCCAAATGCTGTTTTGGGCACGCACGAGATATTCCATTTCATCGAAGTGTTTTTGATTGGCTGGCCACAGGGTCTGTTTTAAATATTCGATTTCATGTTTTACGAATGCTGAATAACGCGAACGCATCAATGCTTCTGCAGTTGGTGCTATTTCATCACTTATATGAAATTTGCTACAACAGGTATCGTAAGTATTCTTGGAGCCGCACGGGCAGTCAGAAGGGTTGGTCATTTATCGTCTTTATCACCAAACAGCTTTTTTAACATGTCAGCCATTGGTCCTGATTTGGGGGCATCTTTGAGTTTCGTTGATCTTGCTTGACGGATATGAGATTTAGCTTTCGCCTTGGATTTTGGCTCCTCTGATTTTTCATTGATGTCGAGGGTTACCTTGTTCATGAAGCTTGAATCTTTGCCATTCACCAAAAGAGCCGCATTGTCAGCGATTGCATGAAGCAATTTATCAAGCCACTCTTTGTCGGCTTTCGCAAAGTCACCAAGCACATGCCCAGTTACTTTTTCCCGAATGCCAGGATGGCCAATGCCAAGACGCATTCGGCGATATTCTTTTCCGCAATGGGCGTCGATGGATTTAATGCCGTTGTGTCCGCCGGAGCCGCCGCCAGTTTTGATGCGCAATTTGGCTGCAGGTAAATCCAGTTCATCATAGATAACAACAAGGTTGGACAAGTCTTCCTTGTAAAAGCGCAGGATTTCTCCCACTGCCTGACCTGATTCATTCATGAAGGTTTGTGGTTTTACGACGAGAACTTTTTCGCCATCCAGTTTGCCGTCGGAGATTTCTGCATTGAACTTGTTTTTCCAAGGGCCAAACGAATGACGGCGAACGATTTCGTCCGCCGCCATAAATCCGATATTGTGGCGATGGGCAGCATATTTGCTGCCCGGATTACCTAGTCCTGCGATAATTAGCATGACTGGAACTCCATTCGCTCCAGAAGATAAGGATTACTCCTCGCCTTCTTCTTCCTCTTTTTCTTCGCCGATGACTTCAGTTTCAGGTGCTTCTGGTGCGCCTTCATCTTCTTCTTCAGCTGCACCACCAGGTGATGCGATTGTTGCAACAGTAAAGTCACGATCTGTAATCGTTGGCTCAACGCCTTCCGGCAATGTTATAGTTGAGATGTTGATTGAATCACCGATCTCAAATGGTAACAGGTCAATTGTGAAGCCATCTGGAATGCTGTCAGCAGGACAGTTAACTTCAACAGTGTGACGCACTACGTTCAGAATGCCGCCTTGTTTAAGTCCTAGGCATTCCTCATCGTTGAGGAAGGTTACAGGAATTTCAACCGTAACAACTGTGTTTTTAGAAATGCGTAGAAAATCCACGTGATCAATAAAGTCACGTACTGGTTCTAGCTGATAATCTTTTGCAAGAACTTTATGCTCTTCAGAACCCACTTTGATGGTTCCAACTGTGGTCATGAAACCACCAGCATGAAGTTGCATGGACAATTCCTTGTAAGGAAGTGCCACTGAAACAGGGTCTTTTTTGTCGCCATATATGACGGCAGGTACCATTTTGTTGCGGCGAAGTTCGCGGGCGGCCCCCTTGCCAACCCGTTCGCGCAACTGGCCCTCGAGAACGTAAGTATCGCTCATAATTTAGCCTTTCAAGTCGCTAAACGATTTATATAAATCGTATTCAAGTTTTGGCATTCCGGCTGGGCATTTCTGCTCCCCGAAAATTGTTATTTTCTTATGTCAAAAAACAACAAACCCGCAGTGCCTCCAAGGGTGTCTGTGCGGGTGGCTGGGTTATAGGGGAGAAAGGGTGTTAATGCAAGCCTTATGAATGCGCTAATCAACGATGCTGCGCAACTCAATTTCAGCAACACCGGCAGCGATATTGAGGCCCTTTTGGCTTTGCAAACTTATCGGTTGAAGGGCAAAGGTTTTACTTGAACCGCCAACCAGAACATTGGCTCCAAGACCGACTGCAAAGGTTGCTGATGCAGATGCACCTATGTAATCTCAGTGCAAGAACCCTTTGGTTAATTGGCTTTGGGTAGGAGCTACCACAATCCACTTGATATAAGATTCTTCGGTGGAACCAATATCAAGTCCAATTTTGTTGATCACGCCAAAATAATTATCGATAATGTCTTCTGACTGAAAGGATGTGAAAACACAGCTTATGTCTTTTTGCGAACCGATGATGAAGCCAGTTCCTGCATCAACAAAACACTCAAGTTCACCAAGTTCAATTCGTTCTTCAGCTTGCAATGAAGTTCCTGCAACAAATATTAATGGCAGGACTAGTAATCTGGAGTTTAAAAATTTCCACATGGTGATGAACCTTCCGATTGAAGGCTTATTTGCAGTTAGATTGTGTCTAAAGTAAAGAGCGTATGTTCTGCTTAGTCAAAAAGACTTGAAACAGATTTTTCCAGAGCCGTTCTTTTGACAGCTTCACCCATGAGTTCTGCAATAGAAACAACGCGAATGTTGGCAGCGGCCTGCACCGCAGACGTTGGCTCAATTGAGTCTGTGATAACCAGCTCCTTGAGCATGGAAGAGGTGATTCTTGCAACGGCACCACCGGATAGAACGCCGTGCGTGATGTAAGCTGTTACACTGGTTGCACCCATTTTTAGCAGCGCTTCTGCCGCATTACAAAGGGTTCCACCGGAGTCGATGATGTCATCAATCAGGATGCAATCCTTGCCATTTACATCGCCAATAACGTTCATGACCTCAGATTCGCCAAGCTTGTCACGGCGTTTGTCAACGATTGCTAAAAGTGAGTCCAGGCGTTTTGCCAATGCTCGGGCGCGAACCACCCCGCCAACATCGGGAGAAACAACCATAACATTTTCAACATCCAGATGTTCTTTTGCGTCTCGGGATAAAACAGGAACTGCGAAAAGGTTGTCTGTTGGGATATCAAAGAAGCCCTGGATCTGTGCTGCATGAAGATCAATTGTCAGGACTCTATCGGCGCCCGCTTCTGTAATCATGTTGGCAACAAGTTTAGCCGAAATTGGTGCGCGCGGACCAGGTTTTCGATCTTGTCTTGCATATCCAAAATAGGGAATGACAGCTGTAATGCGTCTTGCCGATGCACGTCGAAGCGCATCAATCATGATCAGCAATTCCATTAAGTTGTCATTTGCCGGGAAAGATGTGGATTGCAGGATGAAACAATCTTCACCACGAACATTTTCCAGAATTTCAACGAAAATTTCCTGATCGGCAAAACGTCTCACATTTGCTCTGCCCAATGGAATATCGAGATATTCTGCGACTTGTTTTGCGAGGGTTTCGTTAGAGTTACCAGCAAAAATTTTCATTATAGGGGCCCAGCATGAGAAGAGTCATGAGTGTAATAGGGCAATGCGCTAATCCCCGCAATGGTGACTGAGATAAAAATGCCAATCAGTTGGGGATTTCCTTAACATAAGCTGTTTTTCTTAGCGCTTATCAATCCAGGACTTCAGACGAGCGGTCGTCGCGCTGGCTACGCGTTGCATTTCCTTATCGGTAATTGCCTGCCAAGGATCAGTCCTTGTCGTGCCTGTCCGCTCGCGTCCGTTAATGCGATGAAGACGCTTTCCCGTGCCGTCGACAACGTCCCAAACATAAACCAGCATTGTACCATGCCATCATTTAGTGCCGAGAAGTAGCCTTTTACCTTGTATTTGGCGCCGGTTCTTGTGGAGGGTAAAATTGTTAGACCGTTGGTTTGTGCTGAGCTGTTTAATAACCGATTTAGACTTGCAGTTTTGAACCGCCGCTTGTTTGTCGGAGAGCGTTTTGTTCAAATGTTAAGCGACTATATCGAGCGTTTTTATGTTTGCATAGT
>JAALLB010000196.1 GCA_011087745.1 Hyphomicrobiales bacterium
TTCGTATCATATCACACCAAAACATTCGGGTTTTGGAGTAGGATGGGTATAAAATGAATAAAGTAAAACCAGAGATCAGCTTGGATATCTCGCCAGAACTGGAACGCAATTTGGACGGAGAACTCCATGAGTGGCTCCGCGCAAACCGCGTGGATGAAGTTGAATGTGTCATCCCGGATATGGCTGGCATTGCTCGTGGTAAAGTGATGCCCGCAACCAAATATATCAAGGAAAGTGAAATCAGGCTTCCAATTTCGCTTTTCATGTCCAGTATTACTGGTGGATATGCGGATATAGAATCCGATGGTTACGATGTGGACGCAGATTGTTATCTTGTGCCGGATATTTCAACGGCAAGAGCAGTGCCTTGGGCAAACGATCCATCCATTCAGATCATTCATGATGCTTTTGACAGGCACGGCAATGAGATCGCATTCGCACCTCGTAACGTTTTGAAAAAGGTAATTGGGCTTTATAAGCGCAAGGGCTGGGATCCGATTGTTTCCCCCGAAATTGAGTTTTATTTGACAAAACCCAATACAAATCCGGACATGCCATTGGAGCCACCGGTTGGTCGTTCTGGACGTCAGAGCTTGTCCAATCAGGCCTATTCATTATCAGCGGTAGACGAACATGATCGTTTCATTGAACATATTTACGATTATGCAGAAGCACAAAACCTGGAAATTGACACTATCATTCAAGAGTCTGGCGCTGGTCAGCTTGAGATCAACCTCATGCATGGCAGTCCACTGAAACTTGCCGATGAAGTTTTCCTGTATAAGCGCTTGATACGTGAAGCAGCGCTTCAATGCGGCATTCATGCAACCTTCATGGCAAAACCGATGGAATCGCAACCCGGCAGCGCAATGCATGTTCACCAAAGTGTCCTGAACAGAAAAACCGGCAAAAATATCTTTTCCAAAAAGGATGGTTCGCCATCTGATGCGTTTTATCATTTCATTGGCGGCCAACAAAAATACATGTATCCAGCCTGTGCTTTTGCTGCCCCATTTGTAAATTCCTATCGACGTCTGGTGCCAAACATGTCAGCTCCAGTTAATCTTGAATGGGGCCATGACAATCGCTCTGCTGGCATTCGTGCTCCACGTGCAACACCTGCTGCAAGGCGTGTTGAAAATCGTGTGATCGGTGCAGATGCAAACCCGTATCTGGCAATTGCGGCGTCCCTTGCATGTGGTTATCTTGGCATGACCAAGAAAGTTAAACCCCAAGAAGAAGCAACGGTTGAATTTGAAGATCGCAGCAATGATTTGCCATTTGGTTTGCTAAGTGCAATCGATGCTTTAAATGCCAGCCATGATCTAAAGCGTGTTCTGGGCAAGGAATTTGTTGATATATTTATCGGCATTAAACAAGTTGAGCATGATGAGTTCATGAAAGTTATTTCGCCTTGGGAGCGTGAGCATCTGCTCTTGAATGTTTGATGGCACTCTCATTATTGGATGCAAATGATAGCGCCGGTAAGCATGCTCCTTCTTGGTATGCTGCATCAGCAAATTCACTTAAGGAATTTCCTTCCGCAAAGGGCGATCTTAAGTTTGATATAGCGATTGTTGGAGCCGGTTTTTCCGGCCTTTCATCCGCCCTGCATTTATCAGAGCTTGGATACAGGGTTTGCGTATTGGACGCGCACCGTGTGGGCTGGGGAGCATCCGGCCGTAATGGCGGCCAAGTTGGTTCTGGCCAGCGCCTGGAACAGTTTGAACTGGAAGGCCTGATCGGTGCTGAGCGCGCCAGACAGGCATTTGATATTGGAGTAGACGCTGGAGATCTTGTACGTTCTCTCATCAAGAAGCACAAAATCAAGTGTTCTTATAAAGCAGGCATCATCGAAGCAATGCATCGCCAACGCTATGACAAGGAAACCCTCGAACACGTTGAGATGATGCATGAAAAATATGATTATCATTCGTTAAGTTTTCTAACGCCCGAAGAGATGAATGATAAAGTGGGTTCAGCAGATTTTTCCGCAGGCACTTTGGATACAAATTGCGGGCATCTTCATCCACTCAACTATGCGCGCGGTCTTGCAAAAGCTGCTGTTAAGGCAGGAGCAGAAATTTTTGAGATGAGCAGTGTCACATCGGTCGATGCTGGAAAACCGTGTAGCGTCAAAACTGCCGACGCAGAAATATCTGCTGACAAAATAATCCTTGCAGCCAACGGTTATCTAGGTGATTTGGATGGACATGTTGCGGACCGTGTCATGTCAATCAATGATTTCATCATCGCAACTGAACCTCTCGGTGAAGACGTCTGTAAATCTCTAATTCGCGATGGTGAGGCTGTTTGCGACAGCCGTTTTGTTGTCAATTATTTCCGCATCTCAGAAGACAATCGAATGTTGTTTGGTGGCGGTGAAAACTATTCTTATAAATTCCCGGCAGACATTACCAAAACAGTCAGAAAGCCCATGTTGCAAATTTATCCGCAATTAAAAGATGCGCGTATTGATTACGCATGGGGTGGCACATTGGCAATAACCTATAAACGTCTGCCGCATTTTGAATTCCGCAACAACGGGTTGATCAACATATCGGGTTACTCCGGCTCAGGCATTCACATGGCAACCATGGCCGGAAAAATTGCGGCTGAAGCCGTAAACGGACAGATGGCTAAATTCGATATCATGAGCAAACTACCCACGCCAAAATTCCCCGGCGGCGCAGCCCTTCGCTGGCCGTTATTACCACTTGCACTAACCTGGTATTCAATGCGGGGTCGGTTTTAAGACAGGAATAGTTCCAGACTGTCTTGGCCATCCCATTTTTTGAGCATCAGATTTTTGGCAGGCCGGGATTTCCGGATTCTTCAGGGTTTCGGCGGACAAAATTTTCTTTGATCGCCTGTGATCCGGTTACTTCTTCTTTGTGATTCCACCCTGGTGGATTAAACAGATAAGCCAAACGCTGTTTTGGCGTTAACCCGGGCGAGCTGGCATCTTTGAACATTTCGACCCATTCATGAATGGCAACACGAAGTGGATTAAACGTCCCGATGTTTTTGACCAGACCATAGCGCGGGCAATCTCGTTCCAGTTCTTCAACAAACGTGCCGAACATCCGATCCCAGATAATCAGCGTGCCTGCATAGTTGGCATCCAGATAGCGCGGGTTCGTTGCGTGATGAACACGATGATGAGATGGCGTATTCATAACAGCTTCGAACCATTTCGGCATTTTGCCAATCACCTCGGTGTGAATCCAAAACTGGTAAAGCAGGTTGATCCCGCCAACAAATACAATCAACAGCGGATGGAAACCCAATAAAACAAGCGGAATGCGCAACACAAACATGCCAGTGAAAACACCTGTCCAACTTTGCCTCAAAGCAGTCGATAAATTGTAATGTTGACTGGAGTGGTGAATAACATGCTCTGCCCAGACCCATCGACATCGATGTGCAATACGGTGATACCAATAATATCGCAGGTCATCGATGATGAAACATACTGCAATCCAATACCATTCAAATCCGACCGTGAATAAACGAAATTCATAGAGCCACGATAATACACCGAAGGCAACAAACCCAAAGATCAAGCCGCTGACGACATTTCCTACACCCATCAGTAGGCTGGTTGCAGTATCCCTGGTTTCAAACCCTTCAACATTTTTGAATCGTTTCAGCACCACCAGTTCAATCAAGATTAATGTTATGAACGCGGGAATTGCTAGCTGGGTTACTGCTGGGAAATTAGGAATTATCAGGTCCATTAATCTAAGTTGTTGGACTACGGCATTTTTTTGCTCTGGATCATCCATAGTCAGCTTGATTCGCTTGAGCGTAAAATCATTTAGCCAGAGATCTATTCCAGACTGTGTTTCTTCAAATTGCCTGACAAGTCCAGGTTTGAATTCTCTTGCAATATAGTTTTGTCCAAGCCCTGTTACCAACCCAATTAAAGTATCCTTCTGGAATATAAGAGCCGTATTGCGTTCGTCATCTACAAGGACCTTTTGGCAAGTGGCACCGGGGTAGTCCAAATTGTACAATTGGTAATGCCAAGTTGATTTCAGGATTTATCTCTGATAAGGGTGGGCTATGAATA
>JAALLB010000197.1 GCA_011087745.1 Hyphomicrobiales bacterium
AGCCTGAAACGTCAACCCCAAATAATCAGATTTTCAAGGACTCGGAGTATATTCATTTAACTCAAATCGCATTTCAGGGACGATTTGTCACCTATCTTTAGTGTGATGGCATTAAGTGTTGAAACAGCAGGGCTAAGGGCTTACATAAATACCAGCCTTTTAAAATGAATGGATGACCAAAATGAGCCAAGCTCCCAATCGTATGTTTGATGAATTCGCTAAATTTATGACTGATGCTGCAGGAGCAGCCCAGGGTGTTAAGCGCGAAGCGGAAACTGCATTTCGTTCTCAGGCTGAGCGTTTTTTGGCGGATATGGATCTGATTAAGCGCGAAGATTTTGACGTTGTTCAGGAGATGGCCGCTAAAGCGCGGACCAAAAATGAAGCTTTGAAAAAGCAGCTCGAATCTATGGATAAGCGCATAAAGGCTCTTGAATCCTCAGCAAAACCAGCGAAGAGAACCGCCTCTTCAAAATAATTAAAAAAAACTTTGGCAGTTAATAAGTTTCAAAAAACTCAACTGCTAGAATCCCTTATCGGGTAATTTGAATCTTTTGATTCAAGGCTTCTCCACAGAATCACAAGCTTGAGGAATCCTTACGGGTGGAATTCGTGAGTCAGCCTTATACACTGATATTACAGGTTGATTCGCGGTGGACTTGAATTCCCATCGGCCCCCAAAGCTACGGGGGAGGGGTTGATGGGAACACTCATTGTCAGAGTGTTTTTTGATGACGCTTCTAAATTCATTGCGATTACTTGTGTCTGAGATTTATGAGCTCATGGGCTCAAACGAATAAGGGAATGCGATGTCGCTTGCTGAGGCAGAATTTGAACGGGATATTAATCCAGTAGACATGATTGAGCATGTGGCTTCTAACAATCAGTGGGAGTTTGAGCGGTCCAGTGATGATGAGATTTGTCTCACCGTTTCTGGTGTTTGGACAGATTACAATGTTTCTCTTTCCTGGATGGAGGATTTTGAAGCTTTGCATCTTGCATGTGCTTTTGATTTGAAAGTTCCAGAAAATCGCATTTTGGAAACAACGAAACTTCTTTCTCTCATTAATGAACAAATGTTGATTGGTCACTTTGATGTTTGGATGAAAGAGGGAACTGTTATGTTCCGTCAAACATTAATGTTAAATGGCGGTGCTGTTTCAACTGGCGAGCAGCTTGAATGTCTCATGATGAGTGCCCTTGAAGCTTGTGAACGCTATTACCAGGCATTTCAATTTGTTGTTTGGGCCGGACATGATGCAGAAAAGGCTATCGAAGGGGCTTTGTTTGAAACCCACGGTAGTGCATAAGAATACCTATCTTTTTGATGGGCGAGGTTATTGAAATGAATTTCTCTGTTATGCTCGTTGGAGCTGGTAACATGGGCGGTGCGATGCTCAAGGGTTGGATTGCCAACGGCATGAGGCCTGAGAATATTACAGTACTGGATCCTGTTCCTTCAGAAAAAATGAAGAACACTTTGCTGAAAAGCAAAATTTGGCATGCCGAGTCTCCAAAAGGGATGTCTGCACCAGATGTGTTGTTACTGGCAATAAAGCCGCAAATGATGGATGAAGTTTTGCCGCAACTTGGTGAACTTGTTGCCGAAAAAACCGTTGTTGTATCTGTTGCAGCGGGAACTAGGCTTGCGACAATCTGTGATACATTAGGCGATGTATCGGCTATACGTGTGATGCCCAATACGCCTTCTTTGGTTCTGCGGAGCATGAGTGTTGGCTGTCCTAATGCCAAGACTACCGATGCACAACTTGCCAGAGTTGATTCCCTTATGTCCGCTATCGGTAAGATTGAGTGGGTGGATGATGAAAAGCTGATAGATGCAGTAACAGCTGTTTCAGGAAGTGGACCAGCTTACGTATTTCACCTAGCAGAATGTATGGCAGAAGCTGGCGTTGCAGCAGGATTACCCCGTGAGCTTGCCATGACAATGGCTATTCAAACGGTTTCAGGTGCAGGTGAATTACTAAACCAATCAGATGACGAACCTGCCGTTTTAAGAAAAAATGTAACTTCACCCAATGGTACAACCGCAGCTGCACTGGAAGTATTGATGGCCGAAGACGGTATGTCACCTCTGCTCGAAAAAGCGATTATGGCTGCCAAGAACCGATCCGAGGAATTGTCATGAGTGAAAACGATCAAGCAACTTTTGATGATTTTCTCAAGGTGGATGTTAGGGTTGGCAAAATTGTAAAGGTTGATGAGTTTCCCGAGGCTAGAAAACCAGCGTGGAAGCTGCAAATAGATTTCGGCGAAAAGATTGGCATTAAAAAAAGTTCAGCCCAGATTGTTGCTAATTACACTGCTGAAGAACTATTGGGCAAACAGGTTATGGCAGTCGTGAATTTCCCGCCACGGCAAATTGGCCCGTTTATGTCTGAGGTCCTAACCCTGGGTTTTGAAGATTCTGAAGGCAATGTCACTCTGGCAAGTGTTGATAAACAAGTCCCAATTGGCGGACGTTTGCACTAATTAGCACTTTATTTTGGCAATACTACAATTGCTCGCAGGCCACCCAGCGGACTATCGTACAGGTTAATGTCGCCTCCGTGGTTTCGTGCAATATCTCGTGCAATGGACAGGCCAAGACCCGTGCCTGTTTCTTCCAGGTTCCGGGCTTCATCAAGGCGCATGAAGGGTTTGAATACTTCTTCCTTCATATCCTCAGGAATGCCTGGACCATCATCATCAAATGTGAGTGTAATACGCTCATTTCCCTCTGATACTTTCACACATAATTGGTCTGCGTACCTAAAAGCGTTTGAAACCAGGTTTGATGTCAGTCTTGTAAAGGCGTTGGGTCTGATATCAATTGATAGATCTGTTGGGCAGTCAATAGTATAGTCTTTTTCCAGTAAATCTTTTTCAAGATTGTGGCGTTGTAGGACGTCATTGATGTTAATTGTTTCAATCGCTTCATCAGTGTCGCCCTTGGCAAAATCGATATAGCCTTCGAGCATGAGCTGCATGTCGTCTACATCGGCCTGCAATTCTTCAATCTCGTTTGTTTGGCTTATCAAGGCCAATTGTAATTTAAATCGGGTCAGGATAGTTCTTAAATCGTGGCTAACCCCAGTCAACATGGCGGTGCGTTGCTCAATCTGACGCTCAATACGCCCGCGCATTTGCAGAAACGCAATTCCGGCCTGGCGAACTTCACTAGCGCCCCTAATTCGAAAATCCTTGGACATTACTTGCCCCTTACCAAAGCTTTCAGCGGCGTGGGAGAGTTGCTGGATTGGGCGTATCTGATTGCGCAGGAAAAGAACCGCAATAATCAACAGTACCAAGGATGTGCCGACCATCCAGATAAGGAAGATATGGCTGTTTGAAGCGTATGCCTTGTTTCTGAGTACAAATACACGAAGTACATTTTCTGGCTCTTCCAACCGGATACGAATTTCCAATAAATCAGAATCGCCAACTGTGTCTATCCAAAAGGGGCGCCCGATTTGTTCGGTAATTTCAGTTCGCAGAGTATCATCAAGAAGTGAAAAGAATGGTTTCCCTACAGCAGGAGGAAAAGGGTCTGGCGGCAAGATTGAAATATTCAAACCAAGACGGTCTCTTGCAAGCTCGGTAATTTGGGCGAATTCAGGGTCTTGTCGGTAATCTTCAATGACTTCGATAATTGCTGCTACATCAGCAGTTACGCTTTTTGACAGTCTTTGCGTGACGGTTTGCCAGTGTCGCTCCATAAAAACAAAAGCGATGACAGATTGTAGTACAACCATAGGGACGATGATAATTAAAAGGGACCTTGCATATAGCCCCTTTGGCATTTTCTTTGCAAACCACCTTGTAAAAACCTGCCAAGGGTTGCGCCTGCTTTTCAGTGGTAAAGGTGCGGTTTCTACATCTTTTAGTGTCAAAGTGGTGCCTGTAAGCTATGCAATTGCTCTTCGTTTTATCGCATTTGTCTTAATATTTGAAAGTTCAACAAAAGACGACAGGCTGTAATATTCCATATTACAGGCAATAATCAAACTGAATAAACACAGTACTAGACGCTATTGGATAAGGCGTTGAATTGATTCATAAATGTGAT
>JAALLB010000198.1 GCA_011087745.1 Hyphomicrobiales bacterium
AGGGCAATCCAACTCGGATACACGATGGCGCAAGATGTGTGAATCGAGTAGGGTGTATGGGATATGCAGTCCTGCTGGGGTATGGCATGAAAAATTCGGGTAGAAAATTATGACATGTAAGTATTTTGGCACTGACGGTATTCGTGGTACTGCGAACCGTTTTCCTATGACTGCAGATATTGCAATGCGAGTTGGCATGGCTGCCGGTATTGCTTTTAGAAGAGGTGATCATCGGCACCGCGTGGTGATTGGGAAAGATACTCGGTTATCCGGTTACATGATCGAAAATGCACTGGTGGCTGGATTTACCGCAGCTGGTATGGATGTTCTCTTGTTGGGTCCAATTCCGACGCCAGCTGTAGCAATGCTAACAAGATCGATGCGCGCAGATATTGGTGTAATGATTTCTGCATCCCACAATGCTTACCAAGATAATGGAATAAAACTTTTTGGTCCTGATGGATTCAAGCTTTCAGACAAGATTGAAGCAAGCATTGAGCGTTTGCTGGATGAAGAGCTGACTACGAAGCTGGCCCATCCAAATGAAGTTGGTCGTGCAACCCGGGTTGAAGGTGTACATGCACGTTATATTGAATTTGCCAAACGTACTTTGCCACGCAAAATGTCTCTTGACGGCATGCGCATTGTAATGGATTGCGCCAATGGTGCTGCTTATAAAGTCGCTCCAGAAGCACTTTGGGAACTGGGCGCTGATGTTGTTGCTATTGGTGACAAGCCAAATGGCACGAATATCAATGAAGATTGCGGCTCTACAAGTACCGCGCAACTATGCCGTAAAGTTGCTGAAACCCGAGCTGATATTGGAATTGCACTTGATGGTGATGCTGATCGGTTAATCGTGGTTGATCAAAATTCCAATGTTATTGATGGCGATCAGATTTTGGCGCTAGTTTCAGAATTTTGGAATAAAACCAATAGACTTGCAGGTGGTGGTGTTGTTGCGACTGTTATGTCCAATTTAGGGCTTGAGCGTTTTTTAAATGACCAAAAGCTTGATTTAATTAGAACCCAAGTAGGTGATCGTTATGTAGTACAGCATATGCGGGAGCATGGATTCAATTTGGGAGGTGAGCAATCTGGCCACATGATCATGTCAGATTTTGCAACGACTGGAGATGGACTGGTTGCTGCTTTACAAGTGCTTGCAGTTGTTCAAGCCGAGGATAAACCGGTTAGCGATGTTTGTCGCAAATTTGAGCCAGTGCCACAGTTAATGAAAAACGTACGCTATGCTAATGGTCAACCGCTTGAGGATAAGCTTGTCAAGGAAGCAATTGGTGAAGCAGAAAATCGCCTTGGCAATTCTGGAAGGTTGGTAATTCGTGCTTCAGGAACAGAACCGCTTATTCGTGTGATGGCTGAAGGTGATGATGAAGTATTGATTGAAAATGTGGTCAATGACATTGTTGCCGTAGTTCAAAAAGCTGCTGCCTAAACCAAATTTCAATTGTTTATGTTGTGTTTTGAAAGCTCCTATACGGGAGCTTTCTTTGTTTTGCTGCATCCGTAAATAGTTCTTAACCTTAATGATTACGGTTAAGAGCGTTTTAACCATTCTGCTTCATATTTCTGAATATTGAATTTCTCAACACGCCAATGGTGGCGTTAACTAGGAAAGAAGTTGTAATGCGCAGCTTTAAAAAAATGTCTCTCGTTGCTGCTGCACTCATGGCATCTACCGCTATGGTACAGGCAGCTGATTTAATTACAGCACCTACCCATGACCTACCACCGGAAGTTGTTCCGGTTGCCGCATCAACCGGTTGGTATATTCGTGGTGATATCGGTTATGCTTCACAAGATTACCGTGATGATACGCGCTTTGTTCAGGTCGACCCAATTGCAGGACCAACTTTAAACGGAATTATTGCAGGTAGTGAGCTCGATAGTTCATTTATTCTTAAGGGTGGTATTGGCTATCAAGTTAATGATTACTTCCGTGTAGATGCAACCGTTGCCTATCATGGTGATGTTGATTCATCAGGTTCATCACGTTCTATTTTTAGTGCTGCTGGACCGGTTCAATGTAACTTCGCAGCAATTGGCGAGCTTTGTAACTTTAGCGACGAACAAGAATTGCAGACAACCGTATTCTTGGCAAATGCCTATGTTGATTTAGGTACTGTGAACGGTTTCACACCATATTTGGGTGGCGGTATTGGTGCAGCTAAAGTTAATTATGGAAGACTAACCAATACTCAAAACTGTGTGACTCCAGGAACATGTGGTGTTGATGGTCTAACTGAATCTCATGATAATGTATCAGATACCCGGTTTGCCTGGGCATTACATGCAGGTGCATCGTACGATATCAATTGTAAGTTAAAAGCTGACGTAGGTTACAGTTATACACGCATTGAGAGCGGTGGAGCGTTTGCATATTCAGATACCCAAGTAGCGCTAGGAGCTTCTGGCGTTCAAGGTTTTGATCAAGGTATCGATATACATTCTGGTACAGTTGGTTTGCGTTATGCCTTGGGTGATGCAGGATGTCATACACCAGTCGAGCACCCACAAGTTGTTTACAAATAAAAATGGTTTGAGGGAGGGTCTCAAACCTTCCCTCAGCTTTACATTAAAAACTCCGCATCGCGGAAAATGGATATCAGAGGCTGAGGACTCAAAAATGAAGCGTTTTGTATTGAATAGTACTGTAGCAGCAATAACATTGTTTACTGCATCAAGTGCTTTTGCAGATGATTATAACTCAGGTGTTGTGTCAAAGACGCCAAGTGAAACATACACAGACGTTGAATTCGGAAGTGGATGGTATCTTCGAGGTGATATTACTTACAATATTGATGGGCGAAGCAGCAATTCGTTTACGAGTGTTTCAGACCTAAATCGAAGCGTGCAGGCAGATTATGACGATGCAGTTGGTGCCAGAGTTGGGTTTGGTTATTATGTAGCACCAAATTTTAGAATTGAAGCCAGTGTTGAATCAATACTTGACTCCGAATTTGGTTATTTCTCGTCGGTTGGATTTGCAGGTCAACGCAATATTGATGTCGTGACTAGCCCCGGTGATCCCACAGCAACGCCGCCAGTTCTACCTACCACTGCTCCCGATACTGTTTTCTTTGATGCAAATGGTACGGTTACAGGAACAGCTGCAGGATTGTTTACTGGTGCCACGACCGGTGCAATTTCCGGAACAGAAGATTTTGAAGCCAGCTACTCTACCTCAAGCCTCATAATTAACGGATACTATGATCTAGCTTCCGTTGGTAAGTTTAAGCCTTACATTGGTATTGGTGGTGGTATCGGGCGTGTGAATTATAACCAATCTAGAAAACTAGTATGTGCCGCAGCGAGCAACGAAACGTGTGTAGTTGGCAGCACGGGCGCAACAACGGAAGTAACCCTGACACTAGATGATGAATATTGGACTTATGCATATCAGCTTAGTGTTGGTGCGGCCATCGAAGTTGATGAAAGAACTTCAATTGATATTGGCTATTCATACACAGGCTTTGGTGAGGGTGATGATTTAAGTTATGCAGATGGTACGGGTATTGATGCTGAGGGCGTTAGAATCCACCAGATTCGTGCAGGTATTCGTTACGATATTTGGTAAGGTTTAAACACAATATTCAAATTCTCAGGCAGCCTTTTACATAGGCTGCCTTTTTTATTGTGCCGAATTTTTTTGCGCATAGGCAATACCGCCCAATACCAGAACCATGCCGATTGCGTGGTATGCTTGGAATTGCTCTCCCAATAGTAAAATTGCCAAAATTGCTCCGAATATGGGAACAAGATTTATGAAAATACCACCACGATTTGATCCGATTTTTTCCAGACTCAATACCCAGAACAATTGGGACAGGATAGATGGAAATATCGCTGCATACAAAATAACTCCCCATCCGGTAATATCTGGCCAAATTAGAAGATTGTTTTTTGCTTCATAAATAACAAAAGGTGTTGTTGTAATCAGTGCCGCCAGACCCAAAGCACTCAAGAAGCTAAGTGGATGAATATCTGGTTTATTCGTAACTACCCAGCTACTGGCTTTGTCATTTAGGGTTGCGACAATTTGAATCG